>JACQGT010000535.1 GCA_016199425.1 Chloroflexota bacterium | reverse complement strand
GCCCGGCCTGCTCGTGATCGCCCTGCCAGAGGGCTGTCTCGGCCAGATAGGTGTAGTTCCAGGCCAGATACATCGGGCTGCTGATGGTGCGGCTGAGTTCCAGGCTTTCCTGCAACAGCCGCTGCGCCTCCGCCGCGTCGCCGCCGTAGAGGGTGACCACACCCAGCCGGGGCAACCAGTCGATCAGCCCCAACACATTGCCAACGCTTCTGGCCGTGGCAACCGCCTCTTGCAGGAGCAGGCGCGCCTGGGCCAGGTCCCCCCGCAGCAGGGCCAATCGCCCCAGGTTCCCCAGCGGTGCGACAATATAATCCCGATTCTCCCGCCGCCGAAAGAGGGCCAGGCTCTCGGCGGAGAGCCGTTCCGCCACGCCATACTCGCCCGCATCGATCAGGCGGATGGCGTAACGGAAGAGGGCAAAGGCCAGTTGGTAGCCGCTGTCGCTGTAGGCGCTGTATGTATTGTCCACGGCGAGTGCGCTGCTGGCCTCCCGCAACAGCCCAATACCCAGAAAAATCTGGCTGTGCTCAGCGAACTCTTTGCCCCCGACCTCGTTGTCCACGATCTGGATTTCGCAGCCTATCTCCGTAACCGTCTGTGGGCAACGTCAGGAGCGATTCCTGGGTATGCGAGGCTGAGATCGCTGTTTCAAGCCCTACGGTACTCTGATATAATTATGCCACCAAAAATCATCTCTCTATGAGCATTTGATGGTGGCCATGCACAGTGCAATTGTTTCACCGGTACTCGTCGGGCGCACCCGGGAAGTGGAAGCGCTAGAGACTGTTTTGCGCACCGTGCGGCAAGGCGCAGGGCAGGTTGTGCTGTTGGCGGGCGAAGCAGGGGTCGGCAAGAGTCGGCTGGTTGCCGAACTTCGACGGCAGGCCGCCCTGGAGCAGTGGACTATCCTGGCCGGCAATTGCTTCGAGCGCGATGCGGTCTTTCCTTATGCCCCAATCATCGACGCACTGCGCGCATTTGTCGGGCCTCAACTAGGCGCTGTCGTGGCGGATCTACTCGGCGTGCTGGCCGCCGAACTCGTCAAGCTACTGCCAGAGCTGACCCTGGCGATTGCCAACCTGCGACCTACGGCCCCCCTTGACTCTGAAGCAGAAAAACGTCGTCTGTTCGAAGTTCTCGTGCAATTTTTTACGCGCTTGACCCAAGCGCCACGCCCTGCGCCTCTCCTGTTGATCCTGGAAGACCTCCAGTGGTGCGATGAGACCAGTCTCGATTTTCTCCACCTCCTGGCCCGACGCCTTGCCGCTCTCCCGGTTTTCCTGTTAGCAACCTATCGCAGCGAAGAAGTATCGTCGAATCTGCGCCAATTGCTGGTTCAGTTGGATCGCGGGCGACTTAGCCGCGAAATCAGCGTGGAATCGCTTTCCCGCCAGGATGTTCATCGGATGCTCCAGGCTATTTTCGAGTTGCAGCGTCCTGTGCGGACGGAGTTCCTCGAAACGATCTACACGCTGACGGAAGGCAATCCCTTCTTTATCGAAGAGGTGTTGAAGGTGCTGGTGGCTGCGGGGGAAGTTTTCTATGCGGATGACGGTTGGACGCGCAAGTCGATGCAAGAGCTGCATATTCCGCCCAGCGTGCAGGACGCCGTGCGACGACGTACCCAGCAATTGCAGCCAGAAGCGCGCCACCTGCTCACACTGGCGGCGGTGGTCGGGCGGCGCTTCGATTTTGCTCTGCTGCAGGAGGTGGCTGGGCGCGATGAAGCCGAATTGTCGGCGTTGATCAAGGAATTGGCGGCGGCGCAACTGGTGGTGGAGGAGGGTAACGAGCAGTTTGCCTTTCGCCATGCGCTGACGCGCCAGGCGGTCTACAGCGGGTTGCTGGGTAGGGAACGCCAAACCCTGCACCGCATCATCGGCGCGGCCAGCGAGCGCATCTATGGCGGGATGTTCGATCCTTCCCTGGGCGCAGGCGCTGCGGCACAGGTTGCGGAGCTTGCCTACCACTTTTACGAGGCGGGCGAGTGGCCCAAAGCCTTCGACTACGCCTGGCGTGCTGGCGAAAGGGCACAGGCGCTTTATGCACCCCGGGCGGCGATTGAACAGTTCACCCGGGCCCTGCAGGCCGCGCAACACCTGGCGCAGCCCCCTTCGCTCATCTCTTTGTATCGGCGGCGTGGATTGGTTTACGAAACAGTGGGTGAATTCGAGCAAGCCCACACGGATCTATCAACCGCGCTGGCTTTGACACAGACCATCGAAAGTGATGGCCGCGGACGTGCTGAAGATACGCAGCTGGAAGAATGGCAGCTTTTGCTCGACTTGGGTCAGTTGTGGACATCGCGTAATTATGACCGCACAGGGGGCTATTATCGACAGGCATTGGAGCTGGCGCGCAGGTTGAATGATGGCGCAGCGAGTACACCGCCCCATCCGGCTCCACTCGCCCGCACGCTGAATCGGATGGGGAACTGGTATCTCAACGTAGGACAGCCCCAGGAAGCGCTGGGCTGCCATCTTGAGGCGCTGACCATTTTTCAGACGCTGGACGATGCGGCCGGACTGGCGCAGACCTTCGACCTCCTGGGTCTGATGCTTTATCTGGGAGGCAGTCCGGTGCAGGGCGCTGGCTATCTGCAACAGGCGATTGCACTTTTTCAAGAGTTGGATGATCGCCAGAGCCTGGCTTCGAGCCTGACCACTCTATCGTTGTGTGGGCCGAGCTATTCCACCGATATGGTGGCGCCGGCCCGGATTGGCGCAGCCGACGCTGTTCAAATGGGTGAACGGTCCGCGCAAATTGCCCAGGAGATTGGCCTGCGCACCGGCGCGGCCTATGCGCTCATCGCAGCGGGAAGTGTCCTGGGTGCTTTGGGGCAGTACGGCCAGGCCATCGAGCGAGTACAGCAGGGGTTGTCCATCGCTCAGGAGAGCGAACATCGCCAATGGATCTGCTTTGCCCAGCGCACGTTAGGCATCCTCTATCGCGACCTGCTGGCCTTTCCAGCGGCCCGGCGCCATCTGGAAGATTCTCTGGGACTGGCCAAAGAGATCGGTTCCCTGTTTCATCTGCGGCAGGGGGCTGGGTATCTTACCCTGCTTCTGATCGCCGATGGCGAATTGCCCCAGGCAGAAGCGCTTCTCGATAACGTGCTTACCCCGGAACTGCCGCTGGAACCGTTGGCGCAGCGGCGGGTCTGGGTGGAGCGGGCCGAGTTGGCGCTGGCCCAGGGGAATCCTCTCCTGGCTTTACAGCTCGTTGATCGGTTGTTTGCTGCGCTGACAGATAATGAGGCGCAGGCGATCGGCGCAGTTCCCTATCTGGCAAAATTACGCGGGGAAGGGCTGGTCGCTCTCCGGCGCTGGGACGAGGCCGAAGCGACATTCCAGTCTGCGCTGGCGGCGGCTGAAGCGCAGGCCACACCCCGCTTTGTCTGGTCGCTGCATCTGGCTTTGGGCAAGCT
This sequence comes from Chloroflexota bacterium, assembly GCA_016199425.1. Classification (GTDB taxonomy): domain Bacteria; phylum Chloroflexota; class Anaerolineae; order Caldilineales; family Caldilineaceae; genus JACQGT01. The sequence goes on along the minus strand of JACQGT010000535.1, from coordinate 3,608 downwards.
CTACCAGGCCCAACGGCGCTACGCCGACGCGGCCCAGGCTTTTGTTGCCGCCCGCACTGTGATTGATGAGATCGCTGCTTCGGTTTCCGATCCGGAGCTGCGCGGCAACTTCGTGTACCAGGCCAGCAGGCTGATGCCGACGCCGCGCCCCCGTTCTCCACTCCAAATCGCCAGGGAAAACGCCGGCGGCCTGACCCGCCGCGAGCGCGAGGTGGCGCTCCTCATCGCGCAAGGCAAATCCAACCGCGCCATTGCCGAGACGCTCATCCTCAGCGAGCGGACAGTGGAAGACTATGTAACCCATATCCTGGCCAAGCTCGGCTTTTCCGCACGCACCCAGATTGCCGTCTGGGTTGTCGAAAAAGGGCTGACCTGAAAATCGTAGGTCGGACTGACAGTCCGACCTGCATTTTCGTCGTTATCCGGTGCCAGCCGGTTGTGTCGCCTGCTCCGAAAAATACCGTACTCCCTTCGCAAAATCCCCGTGCTGTCCCCGTTCGCAAGCCCCTCCGCACGTGATAGACTCTCAGGCCAGAGACAGTCGTCAACGGTTCTCTATAGATTCGCATACGACTGAGCAGGTCTGTGTTCGACCCCACGCAGAGTCTATCCACAAAGGAAGGAAACGCTATGATGTCAGAAAGAGAAAGTATGACCCGCACGACACTGGACAAAGAACCCCTGTTTGAAGTCGCCCAACTGGCCCATGTGGAACTCTTCACTCCCAAGCCCGACGCAACGTTGCACTTCTTCAAAGAGCTATTGGGCATGGAGGAGAGCGAGCGCGAGGGCCAGTCGGTCTACCTGCGCGCTTACGAGGACTACTACCATCACACACTCAAGGTGACAGAGGCGCCCAAAGCTGGTCTGGGCCACGTCGCCTGGCGCACGACTTCCCCCCAGGCGCTGCAACGAAGGGCGGCCGCCATCGAGAGCAGCGGCCTGGGCGTCGGTTGGAGTGAAGGCGACCGGGGACATGGCCCCGCCTACCGCTTCACCACGCCTGGCGGCCATCCCATGGAGCTGCTTTGGGAGGTTAGCTACTACGAAGCGCCTGTCGAGATGCACAGCCCATTGCTCAACCGCCCCCAGAAGCGGCCACTGCGGGGCGTGCCCGTGCGCCGGATCGACCACATCAACCTGATGGCCGACGAGGTTACGCCGACGAGAGAGTTCATGCAGGAGCAACTGGGCTTCCGGGTGCGCGAGAACATTCTCTTTGAGAACGATAAAGTTGAGTTCGCTGCCTGGCTCAGCGTAAGCCCGCTGGTGCATGAGATCGCCTTTATGCGCGACGCAACCGGCGCCCAGGGGCGCTTGCATCACATCTGCTATTGGTACGGCATCCCCCAGCATCTCGCCGACGCGGCCGAAATCTTGTGTGAGAACGGCATTACCATTGAGGCCGGGCCTGGCAAGCACGGCATCGCGCAGGCGCTCTTTATGTACGTCTTTGAGCCGGGCGGGAATCGGGTGGAGCTTTTTGGCGATAGCGGCTACCTGATCTTCGACCCCTCTTGGAAGGCTGTCACCTGGCGGGAGGAGAATATGAAGGCAGGGGCCGTCTTTTATGGCGGTGGGCTACCGGCCGAGTTTTTCACCTATGGCACACCGCAAGTGGGAGGCTCGTTGTGACAGCACAGCGAGAAGAAGAAGAGGACTATCGGAATGCCCAATGCACTGAGAAAGGAAAATTCTATGGCTACCCTTGACCACAACAAACAGACTGTAATCGACTTCATCACCCAAGCCTTCAACGACAAGCAACCTGCTGATGCGGTGGCAAAGTATGTCGGGCCGCAGTACATTCAACACGACCCCCAGTCACCCGATGGCAGCGCGGCATTTATCCAGATGGCAAACGGCTTTGCAAGCCAGTTTCCCCAGTTGAGCATTGAGATCAAACGGGTCATTGCCGAGGGCGATCTGGTGGCGGCCCACATTCTGATCCATATGACACCGGAGGACCGGGGCATGGCCGGGGTGGAGATCTACCGGCTGCAGGACGGCAAGATTGTCGAACACTGGAATGTCCTGCAGCCGGTTCCCGAGACGGCCGCTAACGCCAATACGATGTTCTGATTGGCGCTATCCATCGATCACCCAGCCGTCTACGTCCCCATCTGCCCACTGCTCGCTCTATGCAATGGGCAGATGGGGACGTAATTCGTCAAAACGCTCTGCTGAAGGAGGAGAGATGTCAGATCAAAAATTACGAATCGGCGTCATTGGTATTGGCTGGTATGCAGGGACAGCACTGATTCCCAGATTGCGAGAAACGGGGAGGGCGGAAATTGTTGCCATTGCCCGGCGCAATACCGATCGGCTGGCCCAGGCGCAACAGGAGTTGAAAGTTGGCGAAGCCTATACCGACTGGCGGGAGATGTTGGACAAAAGCCAATTAGATGCAGTTGTGATCAGCACACCACCCAATGCCCATACTGAGCCGGCCCTGGCCGCGCTGGAACGAGGGCTGCACGTCTTTGTGGAGAAGCCTATCGCCTTGACACCTGCCGACGCCCAGCGCATGGGGGCAGCAGCCGCAGAAGCAGATCGGACGCTGATGGTGGGCTACAACGCCCGGGGCATGGGAAGCTGGCGCACGATCAGACGCCTGCTCAGTGAGGACGCGATTGGAAGCCTGCGTCAGGTCAGCGTGACCGCCTGTATGGATCTGCGCTTCATTTGGCGGGGCATGGCGCTGCCCGAAGAAACCCAGAACGTCTTCGCCTCCTCTGCCTATTATGGCGACGTATTCGGGCGGGGAAACTGGCGCACGCTACCCGATATTGTAGGGGGCGGCATGTTTGCCGACGTCGGTTCCCACATCCAGGACATTGCGCTCTGGCTGGCGAATGGAGCGCCCACACAAGTGGCAGGCTTTGCCCAGAGTCAGGCCAGTCCAGCCATCCTCAGCGCCCTGGCCCATCTGGACAACGGCGTGCTGCTCTCGCTTGCCTTCAACGACGCTGTCTCCGGGGGCGAGACCCTCAGGCCCTTCTATAGCAGGGGACGGATGACCTTCTATGGCGACCGGGGGCAGCTCACCGCCGACTGGACGAAAATCATGTCCACCGAGGCAGAGGAAATCTGGCTGGAACAGGAGGGCGTGCGCACCCAAGTGGAGCCTGCTTTTGAGAGTGTCCATCCAGCAACAGTCTTCGTTTCTACAGTGCTGGACGGCGCGCCCAACCTCTGCCCGGCCCACGAAGCAGCCCGGACCGTAGCACTCACCGAGGCTATCTACAGATCGGAGGCGGAAGGGCGCATTGTGCGGGTCTAATGCGGACGATCTGCAACCGCCTCCCCCAGCGTCATCTGCTGACCGGCGGCGAAGGACTCGGCGAAGAGCGCTGGCTCCAGCGCCGCCTGCACCGTTGCCAGCGCGGCGGCGTTGAGAGGACGTACAGGACCCGCTGGCGCATAGCGAATGTGACTGCCGATCTGCTCGGCCAGCCCAAAGAACATCGCCGCCCGCTGGTACTCCTCCTGCGCCGTTGCCAGCCGCGCCGCCACCCAGAGACAGTCTACCGTTTCGGTTCTGATCCAGCGCGGGTTGGCGTGATGGGCCAGGGCTTGCGCCAGCCATTGCCCGGCCTGCTCGTGAT
>JACQGT010000516.1 GCA_016199425.1 Chloroflexota bacterium | reverse complement strand
TGCGTCGCCGGGCCTGCACCCGATCCTCCAAGACCTGCAACTGGCCGCGCCCGATAGCCGCCAGGACATTGCTCATGCGATAGTTGTAGCCAATCGTGAAGCGGGCACGAAGTGCCATCTCCGAGTGCTGGTAGTGGGGGGCAGGATCCCGTACCTGGGTGGCCAGTTTGCGGGCGTGGGCAGGGAATCTCAATCGGCCCATCCGGCAGGATTGGATCATGGACAAAAACGGCGTCATCGCTCCAGCCCACAACGATCACCGTGTGCTGATAGTCTATTCCCTCCCGATCCGCCCAGTGTTGGAGGACGCCTGTCCACAGGAATACGATCACCGGCTCTCCGCTTGCTGTGCGCTGCCGTAGCTCGTACTCAGTGCCTTCATAAGGCCAGGCATCGAAGCCCAGATCACTCAGGTTGATCAGGTTCACTGGATGAGTGCCTGAATAGGGCTTTGTCCGGATGATCCGCCGCACTTCGGTCTCGCTTATTTCAAGCTGCCAATAGGCCAACGCCATGACCACGCAGGCTGCCAGGCAACTGGCGCTATGCTCCTGCTGATGATGCTGTAAGCGCATCATAGGCGATTTCGGCATGACGCTCGATCTCCTGGGGTGAGGAGGGAAAAGACTGCTCTAGCAAGATGGCACCGCTGTTCATGTCCACTGCCAATTCGCCGATCTTCTCCCGGCGCTTGAACTCGGGAAATGCGCAGTATATCGGCACTTTCCAGTAAGGGCGATTACGCAGAGACAGAACAGGCTCGCCTGCAGATAGCATATTGCCCACGTTCATCAGCAAATAGACATTGGCGTTTTGACGGGCGACAATGGGAGTGATAGCGACGCGGAATGATACGTCCATGCGATATCGTACCTCGGCGTCGACCGGCACAGGTAGCGCCGTCATTTCAATTTCTGCAACAGGATTTTCGCTCATCGTTCCTTACCCCGTTCCAATGCGTGGATCCGGCTCATGCCGTTCCATTATAGGTTACCTACCCCAGCCGGTCAATCGCGCTGGAGCAGCCAGTTTGTACCCTCCCGCCATTATAGCACAGGACCCTCCCTACCGCCCCCCGCTTCCCCACCGCCGCGGACCCAGCCACCGCGCGCGGACACCCCGCCGGCCCGCAGACGACGAAGTGCCACGAATTGCACGAATGAGGACAGCGTTGCGGCGAGAAGCACCGTTTTATCCGTGTGAATCCGTCCTATCCGTGTCCATCCGTGTTCTTTTTTTCAGGGCAGATACGCCGGGGCTGGGGCGAGGATGGCGGGCAACCACTGGTGGAAAGGCTTGCCCACCACAAGCGTCAGTTCGTGCAAGGGGTGGAGAACGCCCTGCAGATCGACGGCATCGATCCGGTAGTGGTAGAAGGCGTCGGCGGCGATGGCGCGGTCGACCCAGCGATAGCTCTGGCCATCGGGTGTACCTGGGCTGGGGCTGGGGATGAGGGTGTCTGTGCGTTGCGTCCAGGCCGGATCCCGGTCCTCCCGGCGCTGGATGTGGAAGCCCAGATGCTCCAGTTCGGAGACGGTCTGCCATTCGATGACGACGCTGTTTTCCTCGACCCGGGCCTCAAACCGTTCCAGCGCCGCCGCCAGGGGATCGTTGATTTTGAGTACATATTTCTCTTCACCCGCCCCCAGACTCACCCCGTTCACCGTCACGGAACCGCTCCCGCTACACGGGTCGCCCGAATTCGCACTGTTGCCCAAATTATCCCACGTGCTGCCGTTGTAGCGCCACACCTTCAATGTGGCCGGGGTTTGGCCGCTCTGCACTTCGCTGCACAGGAAGTGGAAGGTCATGTCGGCCGTCCCGGCATTGGCCGGATCGATCTGATACCAGCGATTGACCGGCGTCCCTGCCGCGCCGGAGCTGTTCTGGTTGCCATGCACCTTCACTGTGCTGCTGTCCAGGTTGCTGGCCGTCGTGATCGCCACGCCGGCGTAGCGATCGGCGCTGTCCGTGCCCTTGACATTGACGAAGTGGAAGCTACTATTGTTCACGGTGGCCGTCTGTTGGAGCGTGCCATTGTTGGTCACCGTGCCCTCGGCCTTGGACAGGCTGTTGTCGACAGCCCTCAGTTCGCCACCCGACTCAATCGTGAGATTACCGTTCAGGTTCAAAGGATTGGTGATGAGCCTGGCGAACCGATCTGTCCCTCCCCCCTGGTTCTTAACTGTCAAGTTGAACAGGGCGACGCCACTGTTGATCTCGAAGCCGTCTGTGCTGCCTGCTGTGGTGGACGTCCCATCGCCGATATAGATGGTGCCCCCGCTGAAGGTCTTGCTTCCTGCACCGGACACAATCAGGATTTCCCGACCTGTATCTGACGATGTAGCGAGTGGATCGACAATGGTAATGGAGCCGCCGCTCATGGTCAGTTCGGCCGCGGCGGCTGCGTGGAAAACATCATTTGCTCCACCCAATGTGGATGTACCCTGGGGGTCCACAAGGATGGTCGCCCCGTCGATCGTTGTTGTGCTGCCATCAGCGTGGGTGAACCGTCCGTTGATATTGACAGTACCTGCTGTCAGGGTAGTGACCCCGCCACTGGACGTTTCGAGGCGGTCGTTTCCGTTGCCTACGCTCAAACTGCCCGCTGTGTTAATGGTGAGCGTACCCCCATTGATCAAGGAGCCGTTGCATGAAAAGCTGCCACTGCCGCTGACAATCAAGCCGCCGCTTGACCCGACATTGACATTCGCAGTACCCCCTCTACTCAGTGTCCCAGCGCTCTGTTCCCATGTGCCATTGTTGGGGTCGAAATCGCCCGCACCGGAACCAACGGCCAGGCTAAGCGAGGCGATGACTTTGTTGGACACTGACCCTTTGCTGAGGGTGATCTTCTTGAAGGTGATGCCGCCGCTGCCGCTGACGGTCTGATCGCCGGCTTTATTGAAAGTGACATCTATTACGCGTGTAGAGGAGGCGGCGGTTAAGACGCCATCCACAGTCAAATTGCCCCCAATCACGAGCGTATGGGTTGTGGCTGTCCCGCTTGTGGCCACGTTCAGCGCACCGCTGCTGTTGACCGTCACGTCCCCGGCTACCGTCATGGCGCGCCCACTACCGGTAGCATCAAAGGTGAGCGTCCCGCCAACTGTCAGGCTACTGAGGCTGACGGTATCGGTATCGACGGTCACCGTGTGGTCGGCGGCGATGACGACGGCATCCCCGGTTTGGGGTATGCCGCTACCGCAGTCCGTCCATATTTCTGCTGCGCTCCAGTTACCACTTGCCGTCGACGTACAGGTCGCCGCGCTCACCCTCGCCGTTGGCAGAGCGCCGAAGAGAGCCAGGGCCAATCCCAGAGCCACCAGTATGAGCATTCTCTTGCGTTTCATTGCCTGCCTCCTCTGCTAAAGTGAAACCAATGTGTCCCCATCCCCGCTTTTCAGATGCCAACGGGTCGTACCGATAACTGGCTCTACTTCCCAAAGAGGGCGGGCAGATAGAGCCGTTGCCCATCACCTGTGCCGCGCCCAGGCAAGGCCAACTTCAGGGCCGGATCGCCGAAGAGGATGGATGTATCGATGATATCGCGCCAGGCCGGGCTGTTGGCGTCGAAATAGAGGCGGCCCTGGTCCACTGCCGGGCCAAGCCGATCAACGCCATCGACGAAGATGGCCTGCACAATGCCCTGGTTCAACAGGCGCAGGGCGCTGCCCACGTGCAGCCCGCTGGGGGCGAGGACAGCGACCGCGCCGCGCTGGGGCGTCAGCAGGAGCGCTTCGGCCAGGGCGGGCCGGTCCTGGTGGAGATTGACGAAATAGCCGCTCCAACAGGCGTAGTCGAAGGTGACCGGCCAGCTACTGTTGGCGGCCAGAAAGGGCACATCCGCGCTGTTGAACATACTCACGGATCCCCAGCGAAAGCGGGAGGCGTGGCCGAACCACTGGATCAGCAGCGCGCCCTCGTCAAACGCGCCGCGGATGGCCGTGCGCATAGCGTCGCCGTCGGGGTGGTCGGGGCCGTAGTAGATACGCTGGCGCGCGTACCCCGCGGGCAGTTGGGCGGCCATCTCTTCGCTGACCGCGTGAAAATTGTAGGCCGGGTCATCGGCGGCGTCGGCCACCAGGACTACGCGGTTGCGCCATTCGGCAGCCGCCGGTGCGCTCTCGTAGGCCAGAATCTTCTCCACCAGCGCGGCCACATCGCCGGGGCTGTTGGCGGGGATGCGCCCGATGCTCATAGCGGGCAGATAGTCGTCGGGGCCGCCGATGCTCACGTAGCGGTTGTCGGCGGCGGTCTCGCCCAGCCAGGGGTCCACGGCGACCAGATAGGGCGGGATGAAATTGCCCAGGGTCGTGCCGCTCGCCCCCTTGAAATCGTAGTGGCCGTCACCCACCAGCAGGACGTACTGGGGCGACTCGCCGCCCGCATTCCAGTTGTGATAGGCATAAGCCAGGAAGACCCGGATCGCCTCCGGATCGAGACGCCCATCATTGAACTCGTCGTAGATGTCCTGCACATCGACCTTCGCCACGCGCAGCCCTTCGGATTGGCGATGGGCCAGCAGGGGATCGATGGCATCCCAGAAGAGGCGATGGACAATGGCGATATAGTCGGCCTGGTGGTCGGGTGTGGCCCAGGACGACGGCTGGTCCACAGCGATGGAGCGGGGCGACAGCAGAGCGTCGACGCTGGCCAGGGCATAAGCAGCGCCCGGACGATCGACAGGCAAAACCAGCCCATAGCCCGAATCTGCGGGCTGGGCGGAGAGATTGACCAGACGCTGGGGCAGATGAGGATCGTCAATGGCGTAAACCAGAAGCTCGGACGCAGAGAAGCCGGTCACGGCCAGGCGGGCCGGCCCGTCCGGCAGTGAATCAGGCAGCAAAAGCAGACGATCCTCCTGGGCCTGGGCCAGGGCCGGGTAGGAGAGAGCAACCCAATCGGGCGAGATCCAGAACGACTCCGCGCCGCTGATGGCAGAGCGCGCCGCAAGCAGTGTCATTTGATTGTGGGCTTGCAGGTACTGAGCAGACAAGGGCACAGTCAGGGTGTAGGGCGTATTGCCCAACCAGACCCCGGAAGCGATGGGCGCGTCATTCCACAACAGTTCGAAGCCCTGGGCTGTGGTTGCGCCGCTGGTCTTGCCCCCGTAGAGATGGGCTGTGACCCAGGCCGTGCCGTCCGCTGTGATCGGCTGGGTCAGGGATAGGGTGTAGATGCGGGTGGCGGTGGGTGTGGTGCTGTTGACCAGCAGCGGCAGATCGAACCAATGGTCGGCGGAGCGGTCGAGGGCATAGGCAGAGCGGTATTCGCGATTCTGCTCCACGCGGAGCGTGCGGGTGATGCGGGTGGTCAGGGGCAGGCCGTCGTCGTTGGTTTGGGTACGGGGGAGAATCGCCCGATAGCTGGGGTTGACGGTCACCCCTGGCTGCCAGGTCAGGAAACAGGTGTTGAAGTCCTGGTAGCGGTCTGTGTAGGCCTGGGCATAGAAGATCAGACTATCGCCGGATGCAAAG
>JACQGT010000515.1 GCA_016199425.1 Chloroflexota bacterium | reverse complement strand
ACGGCGGACGCACCTGGCAAGCCGGTGGACTGGAGGGTGTGAGCATTCGCTCTCTGGCGGTCAGCGCGCAATGCCCCGGGGTTGTCTACGCGGGGACGAAAGATCCCGCGGCCGTCTACGCCAGTGAAGATGGTGGTCGTCACTGGGAAGAACGAACTGCTTTTCGGCGGGCGCGGCGCTGGTATTGGTGTTCGCCCGCCGAAAAGCCCTTCACCCCCTACGTGTTGGCCCTGGCGCTCTCACCTGCGGATTCCAATCTTATCCTTGCAGGCATCGAAGTGGGCGCTGTGTTGCGCAGCAGCGATGGCGGGCAAAGCTGGTCTGGCCACAGGGGGGGTGCCGATCGGGACTGTCATCAGTTGCACTTCCACCCCCGCCAGCCGAACTGGGCCTACCAGGCCGGGGGCGGGGGCCCTGCGGTCAGCCGGGATGGCGGCATCACCTGGCGCAAGCACCGGTCCGGTCTGGAGGGACACTACACCTGGAATGTTGCGTGTGACCCCCAACAGCCGGAAATCTGGTACGCGGTCACTGCGCCATTCTTCAAAGCCCATAGCACCAATGCCCAGGCAGCCCTCTATCGCCATGCCGGGGCCGCACCCTGGCAAAAACTGGCGGGAGGGTTGCCTCCTTCCTGGCCTGCCCTGCCTGTCCTGGCCGCACACCCCAACGCAGCTGGCCATCTCTATCTGGCTACGCGTCAGGGCGCGCTTTGGCATTCCCAAGACTACGGCGACTCCTGGCATCTGCTTCCGCCCACAATCGGCCCCGTCTGGTTCCAACTGCTGGTACTGTGAGAACTGGCGCCCGGTCATCCTCAGGTGAGTTGATTTCGGAAACCCGGTTTTTGGCCTTCTTGCGATGGAGCTGCCTGCATATTGCTGACCCCTAAAAAGAGCAATAGGAGAGTTGGCAGAAAAACTGTATACTAATGGCGTGCCCGTGTGAAACGACTATGCTAAGACTCAGGCGCGCTGACCAATCCTTTCTATTGCTCCTGGCAGGGCTGTGGATGATCGCTGCAACGGGACTGCTGCTGCGGATCACCAGTCCATACGATCGCGCCCGCCTCGCATTGGGCCGGGCTGCCTGGCTGGAGAATGGCATCCTGCTCGAACCGCTGCCAGAGACGGATGGGGTATTCCAGGCCGGAGATATTGTTGTGGCAGTGAACGGGGAAGCGATAACTCTGTGGGCTGATCGGCTTCTGCCCGTGCGTTGGCCGGACCGTTCTGTTCCTCCCCCAGTTATCTCCACCTATTCAGTTGTGCGCGGGGATGCCCAGTTGGAAGTTCCTGTGCAGAGAAGCGCCCACCCCCTGTGGGAAGATATAGCCCATCAATGGGGCGCTGTCATATTCCTGACCAGTTCACTCTTTCTTGCCTTCTACGTAATCCGGCAACGGCCACAGATGCTGGCCGCCCGCCTGTTTTGCATGGCATACTGCGCCATGTGGGTGGGCGGTAGTGGTCTGATTATAGGGGTTCACGTGGCCGACATCGTGGACGCCGGTGAGTTCTGGATACACCGCCTGGTTATCCGCAACTTCTATCTGCTATCTCGCATCAGTCTCCTCCATTTCGCCCTGATCTTTCCCACACCGCTCCCGGCGCTTAGCCGTCCATCCCGCCTGGCCTCGCTCTATCTGTTACCCTACAGCGCCGGATTTCTGTTCGTATTTCTTTTGCGCCCACTGGCTGGCTCGTCCCTTCTCTGGTGGGGCTGGTGGCCGCTGATGGAGCGGGCGCTGGATGCGCTCTATATGGCTCTCTTCCTGGCCGTTCTCTGGTGGCGCTACCAGCGGGCGCAGCCCGGTTCGGTGGTCTGGCAGCAGTTGCGCTGGCCCGTAGCTGCCGCGCTGATTGCCGGTGGCGCCGCGATCCTGGCAGGGTTCCTACCCGAAATCATCACCGGGAAGCCGTTGGTCAGCTACAACTGGCTGACAGTTCTTGGCCTGCTGGTTCCAATTAGTCTGGTCCGGGCCATCCTCTACGATCATCTCTTTGACATCGACACATTCATCAACCGCACGCTGGTCTATGCGGCATTGGTGGTAGTGATGGCAGGGATTTATGTTACGGTTGTTGGCGTCCTGGGCCATCGCATCCATCCAGACTATCAGCAGCAGTCAACCGCAGAATTCCTGCTCTACTTGTTGGGCGCCGCACTGGTGGCCATCCTCTTCCAGCCCCTGCATGCTCGCTTACAGCGTGCTGTAAACCGGCTGATGTACGGCGAGCGGGACGACCCCTATGCGGTGCTTTCTAAGCTGGGCCAAAAACTGGAAGAGTCTCTGGTGCCTGAAACGGTGCTACCGATAATTGCAGAAACGGTCGTCCACGCGCTCAAATTGCCCTACGCTGCTTTGGCCGTGCGTGAAGGCAACGAGTTTGCGATCGTAGCCACCCATGGGCTATCTGGCCGGAATGTGACAGAACTGCCCCTCATCTTTCAGGGTGAAAAAATCGGACAGCTTCTGGTTTCACCCCGACCGGGCGAGGCTTTCCATCCCGCTGAAATGCGTTTGCTGGCTGACATCGCCCATCAGGCTGGACCAGCGGTTCATAACCTGCGCCTGAACGCAGATTTGCACCATTCGCGCCAGCAGATTGTCACGGCCAGAGAGGAGGAGCGCCGACGCCTGCGCGGCGATCTGCACGACGGTCTCGGACCTTCCCTGGCTACCCAGGGGCTGAAACTGGGCGCAGTCAAAGAGCTATTACGTCGCGACGCGGATGCAGCCGAACGACTGTTGGACCAGATGATGGCACAGAATCAGCAGATAGTGGCGGATATCCGCCGGCTGATCTATGCATTGCGGCCGCCTGCCCTGGATGAATTGGGGCTGATCGGCTCCATTCGGGACTTTGCCGCAGGTATTCCCAGAGAAAACGGCCAGACGCGCCCCGTCCAGATTGTGATCAACGGACCGGAAGAAGATCTGCCTCCTCTTTCGGCTGCCCTGGAAGTTGCAGCCTATCGTATCGTTCTGGAAGCACTGACAAACGTGAGCCGCCATGCCCAGGCGCACAACTGCGAAGTCACATTTCGCGTTGTCGATTCCATTCTGTATGTTTCGATTGCCGATGACGGGATAGGTTTCCCTCCCCATCTCCAGCCTGGGGTTGGACTGGTCTCCATGCGCGACCGCGCCGAGGAGATCAGTGGCGCATTATCGTGGCAGCAACGAAGCCGGGGCGGCGTGCTCATTCAGGCCCGCCTGCCCATTGTGCGCGCCGAGAGGGTCTGATCTGTGAGCAGCCAATCTTTGCCAGCCGAGCCACTCTCTGACCACAAGCCAGTTCGGATTCTCATCGCCGACGATCACGCCCTGTTCCGGGAGGGGGTGAATTCATTGCTTTTGGCGTCGCCCGACATCATCAGCATTGGGCAGGCATCCAGTGGACAGGAGGCGGTGGCGCTGACTCTATCCCTGGCTCCTGATATTGTCCTGATGGATGTGCATATGCCTGATCTGAACGGCATAGAAGCGACCCGGCGCATTCTGGCGGCAAGACCGGAGACCGGCATTGTTGTGTTGACAATGCTGGAGGACGACGCGACTGTCTTTGGGGCTATGCGGGCCGGCGCGCGGGGCTATGTGCTGAAGGGTTCCCACCACCAGGATTTGCTCCTGGCGATTCGTGCGGTGGCAGCCGGGCAGGTTATCTTTGGGCCGGGAGTAGCAGCGCGGATGCTCAATTACTTCGAGTCACTGCATGGCGCTTTTTTCGGAGCAGCGAAGCCAGAATCGGCCTTCCCGGAGTTGACTGCACGAGAGCTGGACGTCTTGCGCCTGATTGCCCAGGGCCAGAATAACAGCGAGATCGCCGGACAACTGGTAATCAGCCCGCGTACCGTGCGCAATCACATCACGAGCATCTTCAGCAAACTTCAAGTGGCAGATCGAGCACAGGCTGTGGTGCGCGCTCGTCAAGCTGGTTTAGGGCAAGATCGAAAAGTGTCAGGATAAACAATGCAGTGCCCGAAATGTCAGACCCAGAACCCGATAGAATCCAACTTCTGTCAGCACTGCGGCTGGCAGTTCGGATTCTTTTGCTGGCGCTGCGCCAATCAATTGCGGGTGGGAGCTAATTTCTGCAATCGTTGCGGAGCGCCGGCCTCTCAGCCCAGAGCAGAAGGTGCGCCTGCACCGGCATCCCAGAATCTTGCGATCCCGTCTGCCGAGCCCTCACCGGCCCTGCCATCCAATCCTCCGGCTATTGTAGATCCCTCCCCCATTGACCGCTACCTGCCCGCGGATCTGGCCGCCAAGCTGGAAGTCGCCCGCCAGAGCGGAACCGAAGGCGAGCGGCGCATCGTCACAATCCTCTTCTGCGACATCAAAGGCTCCACCGCGGCCGCAGAAACGGAATCGCTTCCCATCCTATCGATCCGCACTTTGGGCGGGGCGGCTGTCGAAGTGCGCCCTGGATTTGCAGCCAATTCCTCTCCCTTGCACTTTGCCACTCGCACCACTGAAGCGCTCCTCCTCTATCTGGCCTGCCAGGGACGCGCCGTCAGCCGGGATCTGCTGGTCGAGCTGCTCTGGCCCGAACGTTCCCAGGAGCAGGCCCGCGCCAACCTGCGCCTGGCCCTGCACCGTCTGCGCCGTCAGATCGACCCCTTCCTGACCGTCACCCGCCAGAGCGTTGGGCTGAACTTCGGCGCGGTCATCGAATGCGACGTAACAGCCTTTGAAAAGCACCTGGCCGCGGGCCAACCCGAAGAGGCAACCGCCCTCTACCGGGGTGACTTTCTCGACGGCTTCTATCTGGACGACAGCCCCACCTTTGAGCAGTGGGCGCTGCTGGAACGAGAGCGGCTGCGCACGCTGGCTTTGGCGGCCTGGCAGCAACGAATCGAGCAGCGGGTGGCCGACGGTCAACTCCAGGCCGGGATGGAGGGCGCGCGACGGCTGCTCCAACTCGACCCCCTGCACGAACCGACCCACCGTCAATTGATGCGCCTGTTGGCCCAGACTGGACAACGCAGCGCTGCCCTCGCGCAGTACGAAAGCTGTCGTCATCTGCTGGCGACCGAATTGGATGTCACGCCGGATGAAACGACAACGGCCCTGGCGGAGCAGATTCGTGAAGGGGTGACAAGCTGGCAAGGTGACACGGTGACACGGTGGCAGGGTGACAGGATGACGGGCAGATCACCCCTTCACCTTGTCACCCTTTCACCTCTTCACGCACTTCTTCCCCAGCCCACACCTTTCATTGGTCGAGAGAGAGAACTGGCGCAAGTCGAGAATCTGTTGACCAATCCCGATTGCCGGCTTTTGACTCTGCTCGGCGTAGGTGGGATCGGCAAGACGCGCCTGGCCCTGGAGAGCGCTGCCCGTCTGGCCGGCGATTTTGCCCACGGCGTCTGCTTTGTCCCACTGACCCCCGTCGAAACCACCACACTGCTAACGGTCGCCATCGCCCAGAGTCTGGGCATCCAGAACACCGGCAACGATCTATTGGCCCAGGTCGCCAATTATTTGCAGCCCCGGCAACTGCTGCTGGTGCTGGACAACTTCGACCATCTGGTGGATGAGGCAGAGACCGTAGCTCACCTGCTCCAACGCGCGCCCCGTCTCAAAGTGCTGATCACCTCCCGGCAGCGGCTGGCCATCCTGGAAGAATGGCTACTGCCTGTCAGCGGTCTTTCCAGCCAATCGGGACTGAGCGACGAGGCCGGCCAGCTATTTCTCCGCACTGTCCAGCGGGCCAGGCCAGACTTTGTGGTTGACGGCCAGGAGGAGATCATTCACTCCATCTGCCAACAGGTGGAAGGGATGCCCCTGGCGCTGGAATTGGCGGCCAGTTGGGTGCGGGTGATGCCCTGCGCGGCCATCGCCCAGCAGATAGCCCACAATCTCGACTTTCTGACAACCGGCCTGCGCAACCTGCCCGAACGCCACCGCAGCCTGCGCGGTTTATTTGATCAGTCGTGGCGGCTGCTTTCCCCGGACGAACAGCGGGTCTTGCGCCGGGTCAGTCTCTTTCGCGGCGGCTGGGCGCTGGACGAAGCGCGCGCCGTCGCCGAGGCAACGCTTCCGCTTCTGGTCGGTCTGGTTGACAAGTCTCTGGTGCGCGCCGATCCCCACGGGCGCTTCGATATGCACGAACTGGTCCGCCAATATGCCGCAGAACAGTTGCAGGCCAGCGGGGAAGGGGATCTCCTGCGCCAGCGCCATTTCACCGCCTACTTGCAGCTTGCGTGCGCAGCGGATGCCCGGCTACGCGGCCCCTCCGCCGCCCTCTGGTATGCCCGCATCGACGCCGAACGGGACAACATCCGCGCCGCCTGGGAGTGGGCCCTGATGACGGAGAATTTTGTGGATGCGGCCTGGCTGGGCGTTGGTCTCAGTCACTTCTGGAGTGTTCATCTGGATTTCCAGGAAGCGCTCTACTGGTTTGAGCAACTGTTGCCCCACCGCCAGCGTTTGCCCCACGACCTGCGGCTGGCGGTTCTGCTGGCCCTCTATCATTTCTGGCGGGGGCAGGATGATTTTGCGTCGATTGATGGCTATATGGATGAACTTCGCCAACTGCAGGAGGGGTCTGCCAACCGCTGTTTGCAGGCGGTGGCCTGGCGCTGTATGGGGGTGGCCTCGGCAGATTTTGCCCAGGCGCTTGACCATTGGGATCGCTGTATCGGGCTGCTGCGGGAGGCCGGCGATCCATTCCCCGTGGATAATACGTACAGCGCCTACAGCGACAGCGGCTACCAACTGGCTTTTGCCCTCTTCCGCTACGCCATCCGCCTGATCGATACGGGCGACTACGGCGCGGCGGAACGGTTCTCCGCCGAGAGTCTGGCCCTCTTTCGGCGGCGGGAGAATCGGGATTATATTGTGGCGCCGTTGGGCAATCTGGGCCGGCTGGCCCTGCTGCGGGGTGATCTGGCGCAAGCGCGCCTGCTCTTGCAGGAGGCAGTCGCCATTGCCCGAAGCGTTGGCAATGTGTTGGGGCTGATCGACTGGTTGCCCCGGCTGGGGATCGCCACTCTCTACAGCGGCGAAGTGGGCGAGGCGCAACGGCTCTTGCAAGAAAGCCTGGAACTCAGCCGCACCATCAGCAGCCCGATGTATCTGGCCTGGAACTACACCTATCTGGCCGAGACAGCCCTCTGGCAGGGCGATCACGAGCAGGCCGGGCAATGGCTGGCGCAAGCCCTGGCCCATCACGCCAACCCGCGCTGGATCAGAACCGAAACGGTGGACTGTCTCTGGGTGGCGGCGCGCCTGGCGACGGCGCAGGAGCAGTACCAGCAGGCGGCGATGTTCTTTGGCCTTGCCGAAGAGATGGGTCGCCGCATCGGATATCGTGCGCCCGGACCAGTCCGTCCGCACATCGACGCCGCGCTGGCGACCGTACAGGCCGCGCTGGAGCCGGCGCTTTTCGCCGAGTCCTTCGCCGCCGGGCAGCAGATGACGCTGGCGGAGGCGTTCCCATCGAACCATCAAAACATTTATGGAAGTTGAACCCAGAAAAGCTGAATTGAACGAACGACATCGTACCGCTCTGTCTTGGATAGGGTATAATAGGGCAGACAACGTGGCTGGAATGGGAGGAGCTTTTCTATGGTAACTCAAGTGACATTGAGAATTCCCAGCAATTTGTACACACGCGCGAAACAACTCATCCAGGGACAAAGCGCAGAATCTGCGGCTGAGTTGGTGGATATACTCGATCAGATTTTGACCTCTGCAGAAAACAGTGAAACAGGGATTGACGCAGAAGAAATCGACCTGGAAGACGATCCCGCGCTTAAACGTGAGATGCTGGCGTACATTGCCATTCATCCCAGATTGAAAAAGACGCATTTTGGAAAACATGTTGCGATTTTCCAGGGCAGGCTGGTTGATTCTGATGATGACTATGCAGACGCAGATTTCGCAGATTTTATCCGTGTCAATCTGTGAGTATCCGTGTCAATCCGTGTTCTTTTTTTCAGGGCAGAGATTGGAGATCGGGGATTGGAGATTCGGCGGCGTCAGTCTCCGATCTCCAATCTCCAGTCCCTATTCTCCGTTCCCTCATCGGCAAAAGTCTGGTGCGCGCCGACACAGCGCCGAGCGGAGAGCAGCGCTTTTCCCTGCTGGAGACAATCCGGGAGTTCGCCCTGGAGCAGTTGCGGCATTTGCCCCGGCCAGGCACAATCGACTTTTCCACAAAAATTCCACAACCTGCCCACTCTCATCAATCCGGCTCTCTCTGACCAGGCCCATACTAACAAAAAAACGTGAAGCGTGAGATCACAGGTCGATCTCACGCTTCACGTTTCACGTTTTCAGGAGGGCAAGCGGGAATTCCCTTCTTCCGTCCCCTGCCCTACATCTGATTCTCTTCCCCCTCCGGGGTGTTGATACGCTGGGGCAGACAATAGCCCTGGCCGCGCACGGTGACCACATAGCGGGGGTTGTCGGCGTCCGGCTCGATCTTGCTGCGCAGACGGCGCATGTGTACCCACAAGGACTCTACCGTGCCCCGGCGTACCGGGTCCCACGCCTTCGCCAGCAGGAAGCCCGGCGACAGCACCCGGCCCCGGTTGTTGTATAGGATGTGGAGCAGACGGTTTTCCGTGGGGGTCAGGGTGATCTGCGTTCCGTCCAGGATGGCGTACTGCTGGGCAAAGTTGATTGCCAGCCGGTCGTCAATGGCCTGTTCGGGGTCTGCGTTCTGGTCTGTCGCCACGCGCAGGAGAACCCGGCGGATACGGGCGGAGAGTTCGGTGAAATCGAAAGGCTTTGTGACGTAATCCTCGGCAAAGCGATTCAGCCCTTCCACTTTGGTGTCCGTGTCGGAGAGGGCCGACAGGAAGATGATGGAGATGTCGCCCATGCGCCGCAATTCTGAGGCGACAGCAAAGCCATCCATACCGGGCATCATAATGTCCAAGAGGACCAAATGGGGCAGTCCTTCTTTCTGAATCATTTCCAGGGCCTCGGTCCCACTGCTGGCAGTGAAGACTTCGTACCCTTCGCGCTGGAGACGCAGATTCAAAAGAAGGCGGGTGTCCGCCGCATCATCGACGACGAGAATGCGGGTCTTTTCAGCAACTACAGGGACTTCGTTCATGGATTCTTTCTTTCTGTGTAGATAGAGGTGGACGCAAGGAGTTCGATGTACTGATAGTGTTGTGATGCGTTACCGCGGCTAAGCCGCCAAGAACAGATGCAAATATCCACACGATGGAACAAGAGCATCAGCAAACAGCCAATTATTACTACAGGACTGTAAGCATTCGCCCTATCCGCAAAAAATCGGCAAACAGATCGTTATTGATCTTACGGATGAGGGGATTATACATCACTTATGATCCGAACGCAAGTAGTAGATTACGAAAAATACCTGATCTGAGGGAACATCCGAATTTTCGATCCTACGCAAGAGATTGTGTGATTTCATCCAGAAGATGCGGTACAATAGTACATACTTTAGATAACTATTCCTCAATCGTACATAGGCGGTTGGACCCCCACCGGTAGTCGGCGGGAGTATTGAGTCAGGTGACGGCAAAACAATGGCACAAAAAAGTGCAAGGAAGCATATACAGCGTGCGGCGGCGGTTCTTCTGGTTCTGTCACTCATGCTGGGATCGTTTGTGGCTGGGGGTGTCAGCGTATCTTCTCTGGATGCCGCAGAAAACCCATCCGAATTCAGGGTTTTTTGGGAAGCCTGGGACCTGGTGGTTGCCCATTTTGTCGATCAGGACAGAGTGGACTTCACCGCCATGACCTATGGAGCCATTGAGGGGATGTTGTCCACTCTGGGCGACGAAGGACACACCACATTCCTATCCCCAGACGCGGTGGAGCAGCACGAATCGAGTCTGGAGGGCGAATTTGAGGGCATTGGGGCCTACGTTTCCCTGGAAGAGGGGGAGATCACGATTGTCGCCCCCATCGATGGCTCCCCGGCTGAAAAGGCGGGTGTCCTGCCGGGGGATGTGATCCTGGCTGTGGATGGGGAGAATGTGGAGGGCCGCACGCTGAATCAGGTGATTGGCCTGATCCGCGGCGCGGCTGATTCGCCGGTTGTGCTGACTATACGCCGCCCGGATGCAGACGAGCCGGTGGAGATTGTGATCATCCGGGGACGGATCGAGTTGGAAAGCGTCAATTGGACGATGATTCCCGGCACAGACCTGGCCTACGTGCAGATCACCCAATTTGCAGCCAAAACCGGTCAGGACCTGGAAGCAGCCTTGCGCGAGATAGATAGCCGGCGGCTCAGCGGCGAACCCGTCAAGGGGCTGGTGTTGGACCTGCGTAACAACCCCGGCGGCTTCCTACGCGAAGCCATCAAAGTCGGCAGCCAGTTCTTGCCCAAAGGCGAGATTATTCTCCAGGAGAAAGATGCCAGCGGGAATGTCGAGTCCTATCAATCCCGGGGCTTGGGGTATGGCCGGAAGTGGCCGATGGTGGCGCTGATCAACGAAGGGACTGCCAGCGCGGGTGAGATCACCGCCGGCGCGCTGAAAGAGAATGGGCGGGCCTTGCTCATCGGCGAGACCACCTTTGGCACAGGAACGGTCCTCAACCAATTTGGCCTGAGCGATGGGTCGGCCATTCTTCTGGGGGTGACCAATTGGCTGACGCCCAAAGGCAATCTGATCAAAGGTCAGGGTATTACGCCGGATGTGGTTGTGGATCTGCCCGCGGGTATCTTGCAACTCAATACCCGGCGGCTCTCCGAAATCGATGCAGCCGAAGTGTCTGAGATGGAAGACGCCCAGCTTCTGGAAGCCATCAACGCATTAGAAGAGCAGCTAAAACCGGCGTCGCCCACAGCGGCCCAACGGCGTGCTGGCCGTTAGCAGGGAAGCAAAAAAGAGGGGAGGTGGGCTGTTCAGCCCACCTCCCCTCTTTTTTTACGTTGTGCGTCGTAGGGGCGCTGCTTGCTGCGCCCGCTGTCTGCCGGGCGAAGCAAGCAGCGCCCCTACGGTTCAAGACGAAACCGCGGCCAGGGTATAGATGTTATGCTCGCGGATATAGCGCTCGACCAGGCGGGGAACCTGATAGCGGATGGGTTGACCGGAGCGCACACGCCGCTGGATGATATTGCTGGCGATCTCCAGCTCCGGCATATCCAGAATAATCACCTTCTCCTGCACGCCGGGCAGGGCGCTGTTCAGCCGCTCCCAGTCGATATCCACGTCGTGACGGCTGAGGGCGACCAGACGGCAGTTGTCCACCAGCCACTGGGCCTCGCTCCACGTGGGCAGATCCCCCAGGCTGTCCATCCCCATCAGAAAATAGAGTTCCACCTGCCGATCCACCCGCTGGCGCACGATCCGCACCATATCCGCGGTGTAGTGGGGACCAGGGCGATCCGCATCCACCCGGCTCACGCGGATGTAGTCGCTGTCTGCCGTGGCAAGCTGGGCCATACGGATGCGATGCTCGACGGGTGCAAGTCGGCGGTCCTGCTTGTGGGGGGGATCGCCGGCGGGAACCAGATATACCCGGTCCAGGTCCAGTTGAAACCAGGCCTCTTCAGCCAGGATCAGGTGGCCGATGTGGATCGGATCAAAGGTGCCCCCAAAGATACCGATGCGCAGAGCGCCCCGCTCCGGAGTCGACGCGCTCAACCCATCTTCCCGGCTATACGCGCCGTTGCTCACTTGCTGCATCCCTGAGTCTGTCACGGTTGTGTCACCGAAGATTGGGTATTAGATATTGGGTATTGTGTCATGCCTGCATCCCAATATCTAATACCCAATATCCACTATCCACTATCTACTTCCCGAACGCGTTGTCGTAACCCCAAATCAGTTCAACGCCAGCGATCTGCACCCGATCACCCTCTGCGACACCCGCGACACTTAACGCCTCTGTCACCCCCATCGCTTTGAGGATACGCTGGAAGCGCATGGCCGCTTCGTAGTAGTCCCAGTTGGTCATCTGGGCGGCCCGCTCAATGGCAATGCCCTGCACCTCCCAGAGGTCCGGCTGCAACTGGCAGATGGCAAAGGCTGTCTCGTCCACGCCAGGGGTAATCTCCACCAACTCATCCTGGGCCACCACATCCTCCACGGGAAGGGCGTCCAACATCTCTTGCAGCCGGTAGAGCAGCATATCCACATTGGCCCCGGTCACCGCGCTGATGGACATCACCGGCTGTCCTGACGCGGCGATCGCCTGCTCTATCTCCGGCCAGGCAGCCTGGGCTTGGGGTAAATCCATTTTGTTCAGGACAATCAACTGGGGTTTGTCGACCAGGCCCGGCTTGAAGAGTT
>JACQGT010000530.1 GCA_016199425.1 Chloroflexota bacterium | reverse complement strand
GGACTGACAGTCCGCCCTACCGGGTGAGAGGGGGATAAAATGGCAACCCAAACGGGCTTTCTCGTCATCAGCGACATCAGCGGTTACACAATGTTCCTGAGCAAATCCGAGCTGGAACACGCGCAGGAAATCCTGCAAGCGTTGCTGGAACTGCTCATCGACCACAACCGCCCGCCGCTGACCATCTCGCGCACGGCAGGCGACGCGGTGATCAGCTACGCGCTGGCGGGCGCGGCGATTCAGGGCCAGACATTTGTGGAATTGATGGAAGATACGTATGTGGCTTTCCGTCGCGCCATTGAACTGATGGTAATGAACAATAGCTGTCAGTGCAACGCCTGCGCCAACGTCTCTGCGCTGGATCTGAAATTCTTTGTCCATCACGGCGAATTTGGCATCCAAAAGCTGGGCGGCCACGACGAACTGGTGGGCAGCGATGTCAATCTGCTCCACCGCCTGCTCAAAAACCGGGTGGTGGAGGCCACGGGCGTGGCTGCCTACACCCTCTACACCGACGGGGCTATCCGCGCCCTGGGGTTGGACGGTTTTACGGCCAGCCTGACATCCCATCGGGAGAGCTACGAGCATCTGGGCGAAGTCGCGCTTTGGGTGCAGAATATGCACCCGGTTTGGCAGGCAAAGCAGAAGGAGCGTCTGATCACCATTCCCCCGGAGCGGGTCGTTCTGGAAGTCAGCGCGGAGATTGCCCTGCCGCCCCATCAGGTCTGGGACTATCTGATCCGGCCCGAATTCCAGAGTGTGATTATCGGCTCGGATCGCCAGGAGATTACCCACAGGCACAGCGGACGGGTTGCGCCGGGCAGCGTCTACGTCTGCTATCACGGCAAGCAGATCATCCGCCGGACAATTCTGCAATGGCGGCCTTTCGAGGAGATCATCACCGAAGACCTGATCCCGTTGCCCGGAACATTCGTCCCCATCCGCTACCTGCTCACACCGACCGCGAGCGGAACCCGACTCACCCAAACCTTCGGCAAAGGCCGCGGCCCCCTACGCCTGCTGGCGGACCTGAAGCTCAGACTGTCAGCCAAACAGGCTCAGGCAGATGTTGAAAAATTTCGGGACACGGTTCACGCGGCTTGGGCGGCGCAAAGCGGACAAGAAGTTCAACTTCTATAAAGATTTTCTCTGTAGGGGCGCTGCTTGCTGCGCCCGGCACACACGAGACGGGCGCAGCAAGCAAGCGCCCCTACAAATAACTGAGCCGTGCGTATAATACGAACGCTGGACGCTGGACGCGGCTCATCGCTCTCTTCTCCTCAATTTGTGAGTGGAAATCATCCCCGCCCGGTGCGTTGGAGGGTGCGATGGGGGCGGCGGGTGGGTCCGTAATACTATGGAAAGTCTACACCTGGAGAATGGTAGTCGTCAAGAGGGCGCCGAGTCCAATTTGTGGCCGATCGAGGACGAATTGGGGGATCGCCTTACGGCATACAACTTCGTCTGGTACTATCGACACGCAGAACGAGGAATGGGCAAGGAATTGCCGAACAACCCACGGAGCAGACGCGAGTCTTACGGGGTGGGCTATCCCTTATCATCCGCGTCCCACAGTCCAATCCGCCCCGTCCGCGGTCTGTTGCGGAAAGGAGACGCCCCACTCGACAGAGTGGGCCTGTTTTGTTATCCTATAGGACAGAGGTATCTCTGCACATCAATCACCTATTCCCCCACGGAGGAGAGAACGCAATGAGCGAGCGCATCGGATTTGTTGGTCTGGGTATTATGGGCCGGGGTATGGCCCACAATCTATTGAAAGCAGGCTTCAGCGTGCGTGTCTGGAACCGCACAGCCAGCCGCGCGGAAGCGTTGGCCGAGGCCGGGGCCATCATCGGCAGCAGCCCCGCGGATGTGGCCGCGCACAGCGATAGTATCATCACCTGCGTTAGCGACACGCCGGATGTGCAGGCAGTCATCCTGGGCGAAAACGGCATCATACACGGGGCCAGGTCGGGCAGCCTGGTCATCGATATGAGCACCATCAGCCCCCAGGCCACGATTGAGATCGCCAGGCAGCTCAACGCCGTAGGGGTGCAGATGCTGGATGCGCCCATCAGCGGCGGCAGCGAAGGCGCGGTCAAAGGCACGTTGAGTATTATGATCGGCGGCGAGGCTGCGGACGTGGAGCGGGCCATGCCAGCTTTCCAGGCCATGGGCAAGACCATCACCCACGTGGGCGCGCAGGGCGCGGGCCAGACGGTGAAACTGGTCAACCAGATTCTGGTGGTGGGCAACTGTCTGGCTATGTGCGAGGCGATGGTCTTTGCCCAGGCCGGCGGTGTGGACCTGGAAAAGTGTCTGAATGCGGTGACCGGCGGCGCGGCGGGCAGTTGGATGCTGGCCAACCGGGGACCCCAGATTATGCGCCGGGACTGGCGGCCCGGTTTCACAATCAATTTGCAGCAGAAGGATGTGCGCCTGATTCTGAAAGAGGCCGACGAATTGGGCGTGCCGGTGATGGCAACCGGGCTGATCTTCAACCTTTACCGCACGTTGCAGGAGAAGGGGCTGGGCGAAGAGGGCAACCACGCGCTGGTCAAAGCCCTGGAGAATCTGAGCGGCGTAACTGTGGGCGCGGAAGTGAAGTGAGTATGCCCAATCAATCCGTAGAGGCACGGCATGCCGTGTCTCTACGTCCTGCCCGCCGGGAGGAGCGCTGGTTGATCGTGCGGCGCATCCTGCGCGAGGGGCTGGACCCCACGAAGCTGGACTGGCGGCGTTTTGTGATGGCCGAAGGCCCAGGGGGTGCGATCCTCGGTTTTGCCCAGATGAAAAATTTGGGGGAAGGGGTGCAGGAATTTGGCAGTCTGGTGGTGGAGCCGAGGAACCGGGGGCAGGGTATTGGCGCTGCGTTGATTGCCCACTTTCTGGCCGAGTTTCCCCGCCCGGTCTATCTGCTCTGCGGCGTCTATAACGTGCGTTACTACCGGCGCTTTGGCTTTCGTCGCCTGAAGGAGGCCGACGAAATGCCCGCTCCTCTGCGACGCAAATGGCAGACCGGGCGTTTCTTTGCCCGCCTGTTCAAAGCGGATGTGGCCGCGATGGTGATGGAGTGAGTAGCTGGGTGGAAGAACCGACAGCGTGAAACGTGAACTGCGTCACTGATCTCACGTTTCACGGTTCACGTTTC
>JACQGT010000044.1 GCA_016199425.1 Chloroflexota bacterium | reverse complement strand
TGCACGGGCTACCAGAAGATTGTGGAGGCCGTGCAGGTGGGGGCGCGGTTGATGCGGGATAGGAAGGAGAAATAAACGATGGATGTAGAAGCCTTGGAATTGACAATCCGTATCCCCAATCAAGATTTTGAACATTTGGTGCGGCGCATTGTGCGCGAGGAACTGTTGCGTTTGCTCGATAGGCAGCCCTCAATTGTAGAGAATTGGCAGCATGAGGGGGAGCCGGATGAAGCTGGCGACGAGCGACTCTTGCAGGATGCACTGGCCGTGCTGGACGAATATGCCAATCAGCCCGATGCGTGGACAAATTGGGCGGAATTCGAGGCCGAATTAGATCGGGCCGAGGTTGCTGGTGAGTTACCAGATTGAAGTCGCGCCACCTGCGCGCCAGGAAATTGCCAGATTGCCTGGGTATATTCGGACCCAGGCGCGCCAATTGATAGGCGAACTGGGCAGAAACCCTTTTCCTGCCCGCGCCAAAGAGTTGCGGGATAAGCCACACATCTATCGAATCTGGCTCGCAGGCCGTTGGCGCATTGTCTATTTTGTCGATGATGAATTGCGGATTGTCCGTATTCTGCGGGTACGCCGCAAAGAAGAAATCGACTACGACGACTTATGAGTTTGGGAGCAGAGCAATGGACCAATCACTCTTTTGGGAAGGCCTGGTCTTCTCCACTATCGCCATCGGTGGGATTGGGCTGGTGGCCTGGTGGCTCTACGCGTCGCCGGTGTCGGCGTCGACAGAGACTGCCCGTTCTGTTTCGGCCCAGACATCCCAGACCTTCGGGGTACTCATTGCCCTGGGCGTCTTCCTCTTCTCCGTGGGCGGCTATTGGGACGTCAGCGAACACGTCGTCACCGGCATTGTCCCCGGCGGCGACGACTTTCTCTGGCCGCCCCATCTGATGCTCTATGCGGGCTTTCTGCTCTCTTTTGTGGTGGCGGTGGCCGGGCTGGTGGCCCTGGCCAAGCCCAATCTGACGGCAGGAATAGGCGATCCCCGCCTGTGGGTGCGACGCAACCCTTACGTGGGCGCAACCGTCCTGGCTGCGGGCTACGGTCTGCTCTCCGTGCCCGGCGACGCCATCTGGCACGAAATTTACGGTGTCGATCTGACCGCGTGGAGTCCACCCCACGTCTTTCTCCTCATCGCATCGGCATCCACGTCCATTTGCGCCGTTGGCCTGCTGCTCCAGTCTATCCAGCCCAACCAGAGCAGTCGGGGAAGCGCGCTTTTTGTCTTGCTGCTGCTTGCCATCACCCTAAACGAAGCCTATCTGATTGGCGTGCTGGAATGGGAATTGAAGACGGTCACGGGTCTTGTGCTGGACCGCCCCAGTTGGCTCTACCCGGTCATTGCCGGTGGACTGGCCTTTCTGGTTCTCTCGTTGGGGCGGCGGTTGGTCCCCGGCCTATGGACGGCGACGACAATCGCCCTCCTCTACTTTGCCTGGCGTATTGGCTCGTCCGCCTTTGCTGAAGTGGTGAGCGGCGCACCGCCCCGGCTGACCCTCGTCTTCGTTCTGGGCGCGCTGCTGCTCGATCTGGCCGCCCAGCGTTCGCAGCGGGAAGGGATGCGGCAGGCGCTGGTCGAAGCAGCCACCTTTACCGCCGGCTTTGCTGTTATCGCCATGCCCACCATTCAATTCGTCTACCTGCCCTACCTCGTCCGCTTCACTCTGACCGACCACCTGTTGACGCTCCTCATCACCTTTGCCGTCTGCGCCCTGCTGCAACCCGCTGCGCAGGCCGTCGGTACGTGGCTGAGCGGCCAGCAGACAGAAGAGAAGCGGGTGGGGGCATTAGCCGCGGCGATGGGAGACTGACAAACGAAATGTGAAACGTGAAACGTGAGATCGCCGTTTGTTTTCACGTCTCACGTCTCTCGTCTCACGTTTCTCTCTGACCTACCAATCCCGGCTTCTACACCAATCAAACCCAAACCCTATGACAACCCGCTACTTCGGCCAACCCATCAAACGCAACGAAGACCCCCGCCTGCTCACGGGCCGCGCTCTCTTTGTGGACGACGTACACCTGCCGGGGATGCTGCACGTAGCCTTTCTGCGCAGCGATCTGGCCCACGCCCGCATCAACTCCATCGACGTCAGTGGGGCGCGGGAGCGGCCCGGCGTCGTGGCGGTCTACACCGCCGACGATCTGGGCGACTATTGGAAGCCCGGCCCGTTGCTGGTTCCCCCGCCGCCCATTGCAAATATCGAGTTTCACCAGCGCACGCAGGTTCCTTTGGCCAAGGGCAAAGTGCGCCACGCGGGAGAAGCCGTGGCAATGGTCGTAGCCGAGAGCCGCTACATCGCCGAAGATGCGCTGGACGACATTTACGCGGAGTACGAAGTGCTGGACGCTGTGGTGGATTTGGAAGCTGCTCTGGCCGACGGCGCGCCGCTGGTGCATGAGGACTTGGGGAAGAACGTCTCCGCCCACGTTGTTCAGACCAAAGGCGACTGGGCGCGGGCTGAGGCAGAAGCGGATGTGGTGATTCAGCGTCGCTTCCTTTACGACCGGGGCACGGCTGCGGCTATGGAAAACCGGGGCATCGTCGCCAGTTGGGACGCCAAAACCCAGCACTTGACCGTCTGGGACACCACCCAGGCCCCCATCCCCATCCGCAACGGGCTGGCCGGGATGCTGGGCCTCTCCGAGCATCAGGTGCGGGTCATCGCCCCCTTTATCGGCGGCGGCTTTGGCCCGAAAATTATGATGTTCTACCCGGAAGAGGTGCTCCTGCCCTGGGCCTCGATCCAGTTGGGCCGCCCGCTCAAATGGATTGAGGATCGGGAGGAAAACTTCTACGCCACCACCCAGGAGCGGGGACAGCTCCACGACTCGGCCATCGCCTTGAAAAAGGACGGCACGATTCTGGGCGTGAAGGACGTCTTTCTGCACGATGCGGGAGCCTACGCGCCTTACGGGCTGACCGTACCCATCAACAGCCAGTGTACGCTGCTGGGGCCGTATGTGGCGCCCAACTACTATTCGGAATTCACTTCCGTCTTCACAACCAAACCGATTGTCACCCCGTATCGGGGCGCGGGCCGTCAGCACGGCGTCTTTGTGATGGAGCGGCTGCTGGACATCGCGGCCGCAGAGTTGGGGCTGGACCCGGTGGCGATCCGGCGCAAGAATTTCATCCCGCCGGAAGCCTTCCCCTACAACAACGAAATCATCTACCAGGACTTTGCCCCGCTGGTCTACGACAGCGGCAACTACGCCCCCGCGCTGGACAGGGCGCTGGAACTCATCGGCTACGCGCAATTTGTGGCAGAGGAAAAGCCTCGTCTGGAAGCCGAGGGCAAGCGCGTCGGTATCGGCGTGGTCAATTACATCGAAGGCACAGGCATCGGCCCCTACGAGGGCGCGCGGGTGACGGTAGAGGCCAGCGGCAAAGTCAGTGTCGTCACCGGCATTGGGACGCAAGGCCAGGGCCACTTCACCAGCTTTGCCCAAGTGGTGGCCGAGCAGTTGGGCGTGGCCGTGGCCGACATTCACATCGTCACCGGGGACACAGACCTCTTTTACTGGGGTGCGGGGACCTTTGCCAGCCGGGGTGCGGTGGTGGCGGGCAACGCCATTCACGCCGCCACTTGCAAAGTGCGGGCCAAAGTGTTGCAGATGGCGGGCGACAAGCTGGAAGCCGCGGTGGAAGATTTGGAGTTGGTGGACGGCAACGTGCAGGTGAAGGGCGTACCGGCTACAGCCATTTCACTGGGCCAACTGGCGGTGGAGGCCAACCCCATGCGCGGCGCAGTGAAACCGGGGACTGAGCCGGGGCTGGAAGCCACCGACTTCTTCGGCCCGGAGCGGGGGGCCACGGCCAGCGGCGTCCACGCGCTGATTGTGGCCGTCGATCCCGACACTTTTCAGGTGAAGATTCAGAAATATGTCGTCGTCCACGACTGCGGGCGGGTGATCAACCCGCTGATTCTGGAAGGGCAGATTCAGGGCGGCGTGGCCCAGGGCATCGGCAACGCCTTCTACGAGCAGTTGCATTTCAGCGAGAACGGCGCGCTTCTCAACGCATCCCTGATGGACTATCTGCTGCCCACGGCCACGGACGTGCCGAAGATCATCGGTGACCACATCGAAACGCCGTCGCCCCTCAACCCGCTGGGCGTCAAAGGCGCGGGCGAGGCCGGCGCGATTCCTGTGGGCGCGCTCTTTGCCCAGGCGCTGGAGAATGCGTTTGGGGATGTGGGATTGGAGATTCGGGAGATTCCGTTGAGTCCGAACCGGTTGTATGAGTTGGTCAGGGAGGCACAGAGTGAATAGAACAGCGCAGATCGAAGTTTTGGAAGAAATGTAAACGCGAACGCCTCCCGTTCCCGTTACGATTGACGGGGTATCGCTGCAATGGTAAGATCGAGTCAGAGGCGTGCAAAATACTTCTTGGAGCGAAAAGATGACAACAATGGCTGTGTACGAAGCGCTCAAAAACGCGTTCGCGAATGAAGAACAGTTGGAGCAATCGCTAAGTAAGTTACTTCGATTCAAACTGGACGAACACCATCTCCGTCTACGCCAATACGAATCAGAGCTTGCCGAATTTGAGGATCGATACGGTATGGCGTCTGATGTGATGAATGAAAAATTCGAAGCCGGAGAGTTGGGCGATGCAATGGACTTCTTCGAATGGTCTGGGCTGTTCGTCCTTTCACAATATCTGCGCCGAAAAATCGAGAGGCTTGAGAAAGGCCAATGAACAGCCCGGAATCGTTCCTGGAGGGGGTGAAACTCCAGATCGGCGCAAGTCCTCATGTGATTTTGTCAATTTTGGTGCGGGAAAAATTGGAAGAAGAGGCTGCTTTTTATCGCTTTCGGCTCCTCCTGGCCGATGGAAGTCGCTTGGACGCCTCTGAACGAGTAGAACTGATTGGCGAACGCCTTGTCATCACAAAATACAGTTTCCACTGGCAAGACCGGGATGGGCGGCTCATCGCCCGTTGGGACACGGCTCCGCACCATCTGACACTGCCCACCTTCCCCCACCACATCCACGACGGCGCAGAGGAGAATATTCAGCCCCACGCGCCGGTCACATTGGCAGACGTGCTGGCGACAATCTCCCGGAGGCTGAAAGAGTGATGAAAGAAACCCTGCCCAAGAGCGGTTGGCGGGAACTCTTTGCCTGGCGCTTTGGCCGTAGACACGCCTTCCGGGTGGAGGGCGAGTCGATGACGCCAACCCTGCCAGCGGATGCGGTCATCTTCTTCGATCCCGCGGCCTACGACGACGACGCACCTCAGGTGGGGGATGTGGTGATCGCCCGCCACCCTTTCCAGAGCGGCTTGCAGATTGTCAAACGGGTGGCAGAGATTCGAGAGGATGGACGCTACGTCCTGCACAGCGACAACCCGGCGGGGAGCGATAGTTGGGGCTTCGGCTCGATACCGCGGGGTCATATCCTGGGGCGGGTGACTAGCCGGTTGAAGTAATGAGCAGCCTCAGCGAACAGTATTCTGATCGATAGGAGGGTGGCGATGGTCGACTTCCGGCGAACCCCCAATCTTTTATCGCTGGTTTGCGCGGGTTCGCTTGCCATTCTGTCTGCCCTGCTGGTCGGGTTCGGTCTGGCCACACCGCTCCCTGCCGCCACGGCCTCTCCCCAACAGTCCTACAACACCGCCCCTCTCACCCCCACCCTCTACCTCCCCCTTGTCCAGCGGCCCGCGCCACGGCTGTTGATCGCCGCCGCGCATATCGACAGTGCGGTCAGCGGCGAAGGCGACGAAGCGCTTTGGCTTTGGAATAATGGACCGGAACAGGTCTCTCTGACCGGTTGGCAAATCACCGGCAACGGGCGCACGGCCACCTTCCCCGTTACCAGCACTCTCACAATTCCATCCGCCGCAGGTCTCTGGTGTACCGCAAACCCGACGATTTTCCGCCGCACCTTTGGCTTTGCCCCGGAATGCGAATGGGGCGCGGACGACGACTTGACCGTACCCGACCTGACCGGCAGCCCACCCCGGCTCACCAACAGCGGCGGGGTGATCCAACTCGTTTCCCCCGACGGCGCAGTTGCGGATGTGCTGGTCTATGGCAACGAAAGCCAGATTCCTGCGGGTTGGACCGGTGTGGCTGCCCAACTCTACAACCGGGGCGCAATCGGGGCGGAAGGACAGGTCTGGCGGCGCAAACCCGGCGCGTATGGCTCTTTTGCTGATACGGACAGGGCCGCGGATTGGAGCGGGGACGTGGCAGACCTGGCCTGGGGGCGGCAGGTCTTCTTCCCCGGCTGGGCGCTCTGGCGCGCCGATTGGAAGCCGCCCGGCCAGCCCATCCAGGTCAGCGGCACGCTTACCCTCGCCATCGGCCCGGACGGACTCTACGAACCGATGGCGGCCTTTTTGCAGAGCGCGCAGACAAGTCTGAACCTCTCCCTCTACACCCTCGAACATCCGCTTTTGGCCCAGGAGATCGCGGCGGCAGCCCATCGGGGCGTGGCCGTGCGTCTGTTGCTGGAAGGAGGGCCGACCGGCGGCATCAGTAACCTCCAGCGTTGGTGCGTAGCGCTAATCGCAGCCGCGGGTGGGCAGATATTCTATCTGGACAGACACCCGGATGCTCCCAACGGCTTCCGCCCCCGCTACCGCTTTCTCCACGCCAAATATGGGATTGCGGACGGTGTGCAGGCTTTTGTGGGCACAGAGAATCCGACGAACGATTCCATGCCCGCTCCCGTTGGCGAGAGCGGGCCGCCGGGCCGACGGGGCGTCTATCTCTTCGCCGCTGCCCCACAGGTGGCCGACGCACTGGCTGCCCTCTTTGCCTACGACTGGCAGCCAGAACTTTTCTGGGATTTGCGCCCTTTTGACCCGGCCCGGGACGGACCGCCGGAAGGGTATACCCCACCCGATCCACTCCCCACAACACCCCGGCCCGCGCCCTTTCGCCAGCCGGTTGTCTACAGCGGCGACTTCGCCTTTCACCTGCTGGCCGCGCCGGAGGAGGCGACCCGCCCGGACAATTCGCTGGTTTCGCTGCTGGAACGAGCCGGAGCTGGCGACGAAATCCGCTGGGTGCAGCTGTACGAACATAAATACTGGGGCGACACCTCCAGCAACCCGGTGGCGGACCCCAATCCCCGGCTGGTCGCGCTGATCGGCGCGGCGCGGCGGGGTGCGCGGCTGCGCGTTCTGCTGGACAGCTACTTCGACGAACCCAGCGACGACCGCAGCAACCGGGCGACAGTGGACTATCTGCGTCTGGTTGCCCAATTCGAAGGGCTGGACATCCAGGCGGTGACGGGCAACCCGGCCGGAGCAGGTATCCACGCCAAGGCGGGCAGCCTGCGGGTTGGCGACGAACGCTGGCTGCTGGTGGGCAGCCTCAACGGTGGCGAAGTCAGCCACAAAATCAACCGGGAAGTGAGCCTGCTGGTGAATGCGCCGCTTCTGTACGACCGGCTGGTGGAACTCTTCGACTCAGACTGGACGAACAACGCAGACCGCTAGAAAGGCAGTTGTGCAGCCTTCCTGCCCCAGTGCTACAATGGAAGCGGGTCGAAACGCCGGCCTGCTGCCTACGTAGAAGTGGAGAGAGAAAGAACGCCATGCCGTTTCTCAGCCGCACGCTCCGCATCCGCGTGAGTTTAGCCGTCAGTATCCTTCTAATTTTACTGCTGGCTCCGCTCAACTGGCTTCAATACGAACGCCAGCGGCGCACGGGTATGCGCGAGTTGGAGATACTGGC
>JACQGT010000529.1 GCA_016199425.1 Chloroflexota bacterium | reverse complement strand
ATCGGCGAGCGCATCAACCCTACCGGGCGCAAGCGGTTGGCTGCGGAGATGCAGGCCGGTGACTTTAGCCGGGTGGTGGCCGATGCCCTGGCCCAGGTGGCCGCCGGCGCCCACATTCTGGACATCAACGCCGGCGTGCCCAGCGCCATCCCCCAAAAGGTCGAGCCGAAACTGATGATCCGCGCCGTGGAGATCGTGCAGTCGGTGACGGATATTCCCCTCTGCATCGACAGCAGCGTCGTGCCTGCGCTCATCGCCGGGCTGAAAGCGGCCAAAGGCAGACCGATTGTCAACAGTGTGACCGGCGAGGAGGAGCGGCTGGAAGCGATTTTGCCGGTGGTGGCCGAGTACAAAGTGCCGGTCATCGCCATCAGCAACGACGAGCGGGGCATCAGCTACGACGCCAAAGAGCGTTTTGCCATCGCCAAGCGGATTGTGGAGCGGGCGGCCACCTACGGCATCCCGCCGGAAGATGTGATTATCGACCCCCTGGCTATGCCCGTGGGCGCGGTGGACAACGCCGGGCGCACGCTTTTCACAATCGTTCGTATGATCCGGGAAGAGCTGGGCTGCAATACAATGTGCGGGGCCAGCAACATCAGTTTTGGTATGCCCAACCGGGCCTTGCTCAACGCCACATTCGTCGCTATGGCCATCGCGGCGGGGATGACCTGCGCCATCACCAACCCGCTGGAAAAGGAGATTCGTCACTCTATCTACGCCGCGGACGCGCTGAACGGCAACGACGAATCGTCCATGCGCTATCTCTCTGCCATGCGCGAGGCCGAGAGCGCGGGCGCAGAGAACAACGGCGCGGGGGATCGCCGGGCCGAGCGGGATGCCCGGCGGACTGCCCGGCGCGGTCGATCCGGATGAGAGAAGTTGATTTCATTTATGCCTGTGAAAATTTGCGCAATGTTCGAGCAGAAGGTATACTACCTCGGCGCGTTATGGACAACTCATCTGCACCGTTTGCCAGGATTCAAGGATGTGAATATTTGCGCAAACGAATTTCGACTGCTATCATCCATTTGAAATTAGCAGCGGAATTTTTTTCAGATGGATTTGAAAAGGCGACTATTGGCAGGGAAGAAGATAGTTGACCCTAATCAACCAGCGACTGTCACAGCCAGACTCAACGTTCGACGGTTTGCGCTCACGCTTGTCGTGACATCCATAGCTCCCCTGGCGATAGGGTTGCTGGCGGATAGCTTTCTGGGTACATTTCCCTCTGTAACGATGATCGTAGGGCCGCTTTCTATTATACTGGGACTCTGGTTTGTTTTGCGCCCGGCCATCGCGGAGTTTCAGCGGCTGGCTGACCAGATCGCTCCTCAAGTTGAGGACGATGGACGTGAAGAGTGAAGGTCTGTTGGGCTATGACGTGCTGAGAGCCAAAACATTCTCACGGGTATACATGAAAATCTGACTTTGATCTGTTTCCCAGTGGAGGACAGAATCCAATGAATCGAATTCAAAATCTCGTCCAGCGCATCCAAAATTATCTTCGACAACCGCGCAACGCCATCACTATTTCGGTGGTTGTGATCTTGTTTGTTGCTGGTTTCTTGATCAAGACCCCTCCTCCCCACATCTCTCTTGTCGCCGAACCTCTCCTCGAAGGCGGGTCTTCCTGGCTGACGAATTCTATGCTCACCACCATTCTGGTGGATATTGTCATTCTGATACTCGCGCTGTGGACGCGCGCAACCATAAAAATGATCCCCTCGGGTTTCAGCCACGTCGTAGAGATTATGCTTGAGGCGCTGTATAACCTGACACAAAGTGTCGCTGGCAAGCGCGCCCGTGACTTCTTCCCCTGGGCGGCTACGATATTTATTTTGGTACTCGTCAGCAACTACTCCGGGCTGATACCGGGTGTGGGCAGCATTCTGGTCGTGCAGGAAGCTGGTGGGCACGCCGCTGTGATGGAGAGTTCTGCGAAACCACGCATTCTCGGTGGCGAGTTGGTCATGGCGAATGGTGCGATCATCTCCATGAGTGGCGTACGCAGCGAGGCTCAACAGGAAGAAGGACATGTGGCGTCGGTTCCGCTCTTTCGCGCCCCCAGCGCCGATCTCAATATGTCCCTGGCTTTGGGTCTCTCCACGATGCTGATGGCACAAGTCTGGGGCGTCCGACAGCTTGGCCTCAAATACTTCAAGAAATTCTTCCAGTTCAAACGCTCTGGTATGGGTGTCATTATGGGCATGGCTGGTTTGCTGGAACTGATCAGCGAGTTTACCAAAATCATCAGTTTCACCTTCCGTCTCTTTGGCAACATCTTTGCCGGGGAAGTGCTGCTGCTCGTTATGGCCTTCTTGTTCGCTTTCATATTACCCATGCCCTTCTATGCGCTGGAACTCTTTGTCGGTTTTATACAATCGCTTGTGTTTATGATGTTGGCTGTGGTCTTCTTTACGGTGGCAACGCTCAGTCACAGTGGTGACCACCACTAAATCTGAAGCGTCTACGTGGACGAAGTGCGTCAATTCAATTATCACCTCTAGGAGTAAAATGATGGATGCTGAAACAATGCGACTTCTCGCTGCCGCTTTGGCTGCCGGTCTGGGGGCGATTGGTCCCGGCATTGGCATTGGTTTGATTGGATCGAAGGCTGTGGAGGCTATGGGCCGCAATCCCGAAGCTTCCGGTTTGGTGCAGACCAATATGATTCTGACCATCGCCTTTGCTGAAGCTATTTTCATTATTGCTCTGGTGATTTCGCTGGTGATTCTATTCTCTTCCTAGACTCACGTTGGTTTATCCAGCGTGATACGAGGAAGTATGGATAGATTCATCCATTGAAAGCCTGGAGATCGACTGGCTGACTGGCGCTATGCTCGCGTAGAGTATATCGTTAGCCACCTGCTCGGCTCCCCTCGACGGCGCTCGTTCGTCTATCAGGCGACCGGAGCGATTACAATTTACATATAGGCGAGCGTAGCGCGGGTTATCTGTATCCGTTTTGACGCTTAGTCGCCGAGCGGTCGGCAAGGCTTATGATGTAAATACGATTTTCAGTGGGAGGTTAATTTTGGGCCAACTAGGACAGATACTCCAACAGCTAGGAATCAATGGCACTCTGCTTCTATCGCAGATTGTCAACTTTTTCATAGTCATGTTTATTCTGAGAATGTTGCTCTACA
Source organism: Chloroflexota bacterium (assembly GCA_016199425.1). Classification (GTDB taxonomy): domain Bacteria; phylum Chloroflexota; class Anaerolineae; order Caldilineales; family Caldilineaceae; genus JACQGT01. The sequence continues at coordinate 5,252 of JACQGT010000529.1, read as the reverse complement.
AGCCTGTGCTGGGGATGTTGGAAAAGCGCAAAGAGCGAATTGCCCAGAGCATGAAAGACGTTGAGCGCGCTTCCGCCGCGGCTGGCGAAGCTGAGCAGGAAAAGGCTGGTATCTTGGATGGCGCTCGACGGGAAGCCCAGGAAATTCGTGCTCAGGCCGCCCGCGATACCGAAAAGATCGCGCAGGAGATTCGCTCCCGGGCCGATGCAGAGGCAACCGCCATTCGCATGAAAGGCCAGGCCGACGCCGAGGCCCAGGTGCAAACAATTCTGACCGACGCCAAGAAGCAGATTGCCGACCTGGCGATTGCTGCTACCGAGCAACTGCTGGGGCGGGAACTACAAAACCGGGCCGAGCAGGAGCGCTTTGTGAATGAGTATCTGGCTCAACAGAGCGGGAGTGGCAAATGAGTACACAGCGCATGAAAGCCGACCGCTATGCACAGGCCATCCTGGAGGCGATCGTCGAGCAATGGCAGGAGACGCTTTCTTCGGTCGCTGATGCGCTGGCGCAAGGCAACACTCTGGCAGCATTGAACGATCCCAGCCAAGAACTGGATGCACGCTTGACCCAATTAGGCAAGCTGCTCCCGGACGGCTCCTCTGCCGAGGTGCAGAACTTCCTGAATATGCTTGCCCAGGAAGGCGATCTGGACCTACTCAACTCGGTGAGCGCCTCCCTGCGCAGCAGCCTCAGCGGTCAGACTGCGCCGCAAGAGGCGGAGATCGTCAGCGCTGTGGAATTGAGCGAGGCGGAAAAAGATCAGTTGCGCCAGCAATTGACCGCCAAGCACGGCGACGGACTGGTCTTTGTCTTCCGCGTTGACCCCTCCCTGATGGGCGGTCTGCGGGTGCGGGTAGGCGACAGTCTGATCGACCACACAGTAGCCAGCCGCTTGACTGCCCTGCGCGAGGTCATCGCCTCGACGGTGCGCTAAAAACCAGTGAGCAGTCATCAGTCAACAGGTACCAGCACTATGCGACAGGGATAAACTGACGACTGGTAACTGTTACTATACTCAGTAGACCGCACTGCTGCCAAGCCTGACTCAGGACTTTGGACTGCGGACTACCGATACCGACTTCGAAGGAGAGGGACGCCTATGGCGATTCGTACTGAAGATATCACCCAGGACTTTACTGCTTTACTCAAAAAGCAGATTCTCAATTTCAAGCCTGCCCCTCGCCAGGTGGACGTGGGCGAAGTGGTCGAGGTCGGTGACGGCATCGCCATTATCTCCGGTCTGCGCGGCGTTATGTCTTCGGAACTGGTGGAATTCACCAAATCCGGCGTCGTGGGTATGGTTTTGAACCTGAACGAGGATACGGTCGGCGTCATCATTATGGGCGAGTATGCGTCCATTAAAGAGGGCGATCTGGTGCGCAGCACGGGCCGCATTGCTTCGGTCCCTGTGGGCGACGCGCTGATTGGCCGGGTGGTCAACGCCATCGGCCAGCCTCTGGATGGCAAAGGCCCCATCGACACAGACAAACTGCGCAATGTGGAGCGCATCGCCCCCGGCGTTGTCACCCGCAAGTCGGTGAATACACCCGTGGAAACCGGCATTACCGCCATCGACGCCCTCATTCCCATTGGCCGCGGCCAGCGGGAGCTGATCATCGGCGACCGGCAGACGGGCAAAACCGCCGTCGCCATCGACACGATTATCAACCAGAAGGGCAAAAATCTCATCTGCATCTACGTCGCCATCGGTCAGAAGCAATCGACTGTGGCCCAGGTGGTGCAAATTCTGGAAAACAACGGCGCGATGGAGCATACAATTGTGGTCACGGCTTCGGCCTCGGACCCCGCCGCGCTCCAGTTCCTGGCCCCTTACGCCGGTACTTCTATGGGCGAGGAATTTATGGAACAGGGCCGGGATGCGCTGATCGTCTTTGACGATCTCTCCAAGCACGCCCAGGCCTACCGCCAGGTCTCCCTGCTTCTGCGCCGCCCGCCCGGACGCGAAGCCTATCCCGGCGATGTCTTCTACCTCCACAGCCGTCTGCTGGAACGGGCCGCGCGCATGGACTCGGAATTTGGCGGCGGCAGTCTGACTGCTCTGCCTATCATTGAAACCCAGGCCGGCGACGTTTCTGCCTACATTCCGACAAACGTGATTTCTATCACCGACGGCCAAATCTTCCTGGAAAGCGATCTCTTCTACGCCGGTATTCGTCCGGCGCTGAATGTGGGTCTCTCCGTGAGCCGGGTGGGTAGCTCTGCCCAGACAAAGGCCATGAAACGAGTGGCCGGTCGTCTAAAGTTGGAGTTCAGCCAGTTCCGCGAGCTGGCGGCTTTCGCCCAGTTCGGCAGCGACCTGGACGCCTCCACCCAGCGCCAACTGAGCCGGGGGCAGCGTATTCAGGAAATTCTGAAGCAGCCCCAATACCGGCCCATGTCCCTGCACCACCAGGTCTTCAGCCTCTTTGCTGTGACCAACGGCTTTGTGGACAAAGTGCCCGTGGCCCAGGTGAAGAAGTGGGAGTTTGACCTGCACGCCTATATAGATGCCAGCCATTCTGAGATCGGCCAGAACGTCATACGCAGCGGAAACCTGCCCGACGATGCAGTTGATTCCCTGCGCCTGGCCCTGGATGACTTCAACAAGGGTTGGAGCGCCGGCTAGAACAGATGAAAAGCGGACGCAGATTTTCATGATTTGGATTGATCTGCGCTGATAGAACACGGATTACAGAATTCACGGATTTGATCTGCTGTTTCTGCGTAGTCTGCGTCCGCTTTTCGGGTTTGGTTTGTCCGTTCTGAGATAGGACACAGATTACAGAATTCACGGATTATATCTGCGTAAATCTGCTGTTTCTGCGTAATCTGCGTCCGCTTTTCGGTTTTGATTTGTCCCTATCCAAAGGGAGGGTCTCTTGCCCAGTACACGAGAAATTCGACGCCGTATCCGTTCTGTCAAGAACATCTCCCAGGTCACAAAGGCCATGGAGGCGGTGGCTGCATCCAAAATGCGCCGGGCGCAGAATCAGGTGTTGGCGACTCGCCCCTATGCCAAAAAGGCCCAGGAAGTTCTGAGCTACATTGCCCGGCTGAACACCACCGAAGGCGGTCTGGACGCGCTGATCAACGAGCGGGCCGCGATCAAACGGGTGGGTATTCTGCTTGTCACTGCGGACAGAGGGCTGGCCGGCGGCTTCAACGCCAACATCATTCGCACCGCGGCCCAGTTTATGCGCAGGCAGCGGGCCGAGGGCAAAGAGGTGGAAGTGGTAACCGTCGGGCGCAAAGGGCGGGACTGGCTTTTGCGCTACGATCCGGTGGTGCGGGCTGAGTTTATGGGGTTGGGCGATGCGCCTACCACCAATGACATTGCGCCCATCACCCGCATTCTGATCGATGATTACCGGAGTGGTCGTTTCGACCAGGTGTATGCGATCTACACGGATTTTGTAAACACTCTTGTGCAGCAGCCCGTTGTGCAGAAATTGCTGCCCGTCGAGCCTGCCGAGCCGTCGGTGGCTATGGCCCCCGACTATATTTTTGAGCCGAGTCCCGAAGCCGTTTTGACTGAAGTGCTCATCGGTTTCACCGAAGTGCAGGTCTTGCAGGCCGTCTACGAGTCTTCGGCCAGCGAGCATTCGGCCCGGATGGTGGCCATGCGCAACGCCACCGAAGCCGCCAACGAATTGGTGGATGATCTGACCCTGCGCTACAACAAAGCCCGCCAGGAAGGCATCACGCGGGAGTTGATGGACATTGTGGGCGGCAGCGTGGCGGTGGACTAAATCGTATTGCGTATTACGTATTTCGTAAACAGACGCTCTGTCAGGAAGAACGAAATACGAATTACGAAATACGAAATACGCAGTACGATGATTTGCAGTTGTAGTCACCGAACTACCGGAGTATACGGAGCGAACTATGGCAGAAAATGGAAGCAACGGAAGCAACGCCAGAATTGTCGGGACGGTAAGCACCGTCGTCGGCCCGGTGGTGGACTTTGCTTTTCCCGGCGGGAATTTGCCCGAAATCTACGATGCCGTCTATGTGGATATGACAGGCGGTGTCTTGACCTGTGAGGTGCAGCAGCATCTGGGCGGAAACGCCGTGCGTGCGGTTGCCATGAGCACCACCGACGGTATGCGCCGGGGGATGGAAGCCTACTCCTACGGCGAATCGATTACCGTGCCCGTCGGCCCGGCCACGCTGGGCCGCATCTTTGATGTGACTGGCCGCGCCATCGACAGCGACGACCCGGTGAATGCGCAGGCTCGCTATCCCATCCACCGGCAGCCCCCCTCCTTCACCGACCGCAGCACCACAGCCGAAATTTTCGAGACCGGCGTGAAGGTGATCGATCTGATTGCTCCCTTTACCAAAGGCGGCAAGACCGCTATTTTTGGCGGCGCGGGTGTGGGCAAGACGGTTGTCATCCAGGAACTGATCAACAACGTAGCCGAGTTTCACAGCGGCTATTCGGTCTTTGCCGGTGTGGGCGAACGCAGCCGCGAGGGCAACGATCTCTGGCACGAAATGAAGGAATCGGGCGTGCTCAAGTCCACTGTGATGGTCTTCGGCCAGATGAACGAGCCGCCTGGTGCGCGTCTGCGTGTGGGGTTGACCGGCGTGACGATGGCCGAATACTTCCGGGACGAAGGCCGGGATGTGTTGCTCTTTATCGACAATATCTTCCGCTTCGTGCAGGCAGGCTCCGAAGTCTCCGCGCTGTTGGGCCGTCTGCCCAGCGCGGTGGGCTATGCGCCTACACTGGGCACGGATATGGGCCAGTTGCAGGAGCGCATCACCTCCACCAAGACCGGTTCGATTACTTCGATGCAGGCCGTCTACGTCCCCGCCGACGACTACACCGACCCGGCCCCGGCCACGACCTTTGCCCATCTGGACGCCACAATTACCCTGGAGCGCGCCTTGGCCGAGCAGTCGCTCTATCCCGCCGTGGACCCGCTGGGTTCCACCAGTCGTATTTTGGACCCCAATATTGTGGGCCAGGAGCATTACGACGTGGCGCGCGGTGTGCAGCAGACCCTGCAACGCTACCGGGACTTGCAGGACATTATCGCCATTCTGGGCGTTGAAGAGTTGAGCGAAGATGATAAATTGGTGGTGTCGCGCGCCCGGAAGGTGCAGCGCTTCTTGACTCAGCCTATGTTTGTGGCCGAGGTCTTCACTGGCCAGTCTGGCAAGTTTGTGAAGATCGAAGAGACCGTGCGCGGCTTCAAAGAGATCCTGGATGGCAAGCACGACGACCTGCCTGAGCAGGCGTT
>JACQGT010000531.1 GCA_016199425.1 Chloroflexota bacterium | reverse complement strand
TGCTTGGTTCGGGCAAAGAATTATCCGAATTTGAGTTGCTGCAACTACTCAAGGAAGCCGAACAAGCGTTCCAAAATAGCAATTCAGCAGCATTTGAAAGTGCAATAGGTGGCGGCTGGTATGTCTATACGTTTAATTATGTTAGAGGTGACCAGCGAAAACCGAATTATGAGCACGCCATTCGGCATTGGGAACGAGCCTACGAGCTTGAGAAGACTCAGAAGGGTCGAAACGCTACACAGTACGCACTGTATCTTGCAAGGCTCTATGTTGATGAAGCAATTGTGCGTAACTTGTCACGGGGTCTAGAACTTTTCAGGGAGGTCTACAAAAAGATAAGGGGATACGATCCTTTTCTATGCTCATACGTCGAAGGTCTTTACAGAGCTGGCGAATTCGACGAAGCGATTCGTGTCGGCCAAGATCTGCATCTTCGGGCTGTTCGAGAGTACCCGGACTCTAGCCAACGACCAGATGCACCAATATACTTGGTAGCAAAGGCCCATAGAGCCAAGTTGAAAGCGCTAAAGAAGAACAGGCAGTTCGCCCAAGCCTTAGAAGCGTCTAACGCTCTGCTTGCGACTGGTGTTGCAACTGACAATGACCGCTCAATCCATCAGAAACTTCTCGATTCTGTGAGGTGAAACTTGCCTCTGGAATGGAGAATTCTTGGATATTCATTTCTGTAATCGGACCAACCGTTGAGACAAGTGTTGGGCAGGAGTCCGCCAGTCGATTCGTCGGGCAGGCTGGCGCAGCCGATTCTGTTCGTCAAGCAAGTGGGTGTGACCGCCGGTCTGCGGGCAGTGCGACGCCGATGCGAGCGGGTGACGGGGTGGTTCGTAACTCTCCTCGTGGCAATGCAGCGCCCAACAACCATTTCCAGTTGACGCCGAATAAGCTGGCGTGTAGCGAGCGAAGTACGTGCGGCGCAACTGAAACTGGCCATTAGGCTCTTTGTTCCTCAAATTGAAAGAATGAGAAATGACAGACTCGTCGTTTAGACTTTCTCCCGCTAGAAGGCCATTTCAGTATCATGTTTGGCTCGAATTGCCTTTTCCTTTGGCAGTAAAGGTAAATGAACGATTTTTCGGAAACTACAAATCATTTAGAACAGAAATCAGCGTGGTTATATTATCCAACGTTTACAAGGTGGTTACTGGTAGTTTCTGGCAACAGGGTCGAGAAGTGCAAGAATGGGCCGCTCGCATCCAAGCTGGCAAAAAAGAACCGCCACCCCGATCTGGATGGATACAAGAATACGTTAGTGGAGATAAGGTCCACAACTTTGTAAGGGAACTTGAACAGCGAGAGGGCACTCGATATGTCCATGTCGAAGAAACCCCTGCTGTTGTTCACATAGTCGCGCCGGTTCCAGCGGATTTGATTCCATTGGAAAACTTTTATTCATATGACCTTTCCCCTCAAATGGGCTTCATTAACGAGGAAATACTTCCTGAGCTTCAAAGAATTATCGATGCCTACAGGATTGCTGCATATCCCGGGATGCGTTATGCAATATCACCTGTATCTGAAGCCCTGGTAGACAAAGCCCTTGTCCATTTCACTGATAGAGAAAACATCCAAATTGGCAATATCCACTACGGATTTGATGTAAAAAGTCCAGTAGGTATTGGAGAATCCCCTGCTGTTCAAGAGCGTTTTGACCGATTCTTACGGGGAATCTCGGCACTTCAAGCCGAAAACCAGCTAGCAAGTGCATACTATTTATATCGGATGCGTCGCTGGACTGAAGCAATTGCATTGGCATCGGCAGTTGTAGACAGCTTAATGAGGGAATTGGTATTCCAAACTGCTTCCAGCGAATTTGAAGCTGAGACTATCTGGTCCGATAACGGAAGCAGATATAAGGAGTTGTTCAATAGAGTTTTTCCTGCATTTGGTAAACCCAAACTCTCCGACATCAACAAGCCCCTCTGGGATGACTTTGTTGAGGCGAAGAAAAGTCGCGGTTCAAAAGTGCATGGCAACCATTCAATACCTTTTGATAAGAAACAGGAAAAGGAAACAAAGCGATATCTCACAGCATTCCACGATGTAGCAGGATGGCTTCTTCAACAAATGGACACTGATTGGGCGCTCGATTGTTCCGATGAAAACGGTCAAAGGCTGGAGGCTTTCCCATAGCACAGAAAACTTGCAAGCCCTATCAAAGAGCCTAACACGCGGTTGCAGCTAACGCGCTCCGTTTCGCTTCACTACGCTACGCGAGCGGGTGAAGCGAAACGTTGCAAGGAGAATCAAAGTGACAATTCTGGCCCAATACATTACAATGTACCCGGCCCAGCCCCAGAACGAGGAAGCCCGCCAGCAGCGCCGTCCACCCGCCAACAGCCGGGCTTTCCCCGGCGACCCGCGCCAACTGGAAGAACTGCACGGGCAATCCGCGCAGTTGCCTGTACTGAGCCTGCGGTGTCTTGAGCCTGTCGAAGGGTCAAAGTGACCGAACTGGGCAAAAAGCTGCTCGGCCTGGACCTCTGGTAGACATCACTCCCAAATCACAAGACCTGCCAGGTTTCAGAAACCTGGCAGGTCTCGCATCAGGAAGGAGAATTCAAATGGCGAACATTCAATACGGCGTGCGTGTGCCCGCCTTCCCGGTAGACGGCAGCCGGGAGCACAACTTCACCGCTCAGATCGAGGCCACTTTGGCCGCAGTGTCGGGCCGCTTTCACTCGGCCTGGGTGGCGGATCACTTCATCCCCTGGGCGGGCTGGCAGGCCGCCGACATTGACACGCTGGAGTGTCTGGCCTCCATCTGCTATCTGGCGGGCGCTTTTCCCCAACTGCATTTTGGCACAATCGTCCTCTGCCAGTCCTATCGCAACCCGGCCCTGCTGGCCAAGATGGGCGCAACCCTGCAACTGCTCAGCCAGGGACGCTTTATCCTCGGCATCGGCGCGGGCTGGAAGGCGGACGAATATGCGGCCTACGGCTACGAGTTCCCCAAGCCCGCCGTGCGTATCCGCCAGTTGGAAGAGACGGTGGAGATTGTCAAGCGGCTGTGGACAGAGACACCCGCCAGCTTTGCGGGCACCTATTACCGCATCGACAATGCCCTGTGTGAACCGAAGCCCAACCCGCGCCCGCCGATAATGATCGGTGGCGGCGGCGAACAGTTGACCCTGCGCGTGGTGGCGAAACACGCGGATTGGTGGAACATCCCCGGCGGGGACGCGGCCCGCTACGCCCAGAAGTTGGACGTGCTGCGTAGTCACTGCGACGCGGTAGGCCGAGACTTCGACAGCATCCGCAAGACGTGGGCAGGGGAGACGCTTTCGGTGGCCCCGACGCGGGCGCAAGCCCAGCGTTACGCCGACGCTTCGCCCTTTGCCGCAGGGGGCGGCATTGTGGGCGCGCCGGAGGAGGTGGCGGATCAGTTGCGCGCCTTCACTAGCCTGGGCGTGGACTACTTCATCCTGCGCTTCACTGACTTCCCCAGTATTGAAGGCTCGCTGCTCTTTGCCGAGGAAGTGATGCCGCTGCTGGCGGAATAGGCAGACGGCAGACGACGGACGGAAGATAGCGGACGACACTCGACACTCGACACCCAAAAGACGTATCACACGCAGCAAAATCATCACCACAAAACTTGGAGATATCTCATGCAATACACATACCTGGGCCGCACCGGCCTTTCTGTCAGCCGTCTCTGCCTGGGCACAATGAATTTTGGCACCCGTACCAGCGAGGCCGATAGCCACGCCGTTATGGACCGCGCTCTGGAATTGGGCCTCAACTTCTTCGACACCGCCAACCGCTACGGGCGGGATGTCAGCAACGGCTTCACCGAAGAGGTGATCGGACGCTGGCTGGCCCAGGGCGGACGCCGGGAGCAGATTGTGCTGGCGACGAAAGTCTTTGGGCCGATGGGCGAGGGTATCAATGACCGGGGACTCTCGGCCTATCACATTCGTCAGGCCTGCGAGGACAGCCTGCGCCGTCTGCAAACCGATCACATCGACCTCTACCAGATGCACCACGTCCAGCGCCACACCCCCTGGGAAGAGATCTGGCAGGCGATGGAAGTGCTGGTGCAGCAGGGCAAAGTGCTCTATGTGGGCAGCAGCAATTTTGCCGGTTTGCACATCGCCCAGGCCCAGCACGCGGCGGAAAAACGCAACTTCCTGGGGCTGGTCTCGGAGCAGAGCAAATACAGCCTGAATATGCGGATGATCGAACTGGAAGTCATCCCCGCCTGTCGGGAATACGGCCTGGGGCTGATCCCCTACAGCCCCCTGGGCGGCGGTCTGCTGGCGGGCAGCGAGCACGCCAGCGGCGACCGGGCCAAAGGCCGCCTGGCTGCGGCATCCGAGCCGGCGCTGGCACAGTTGGCCGAGTACGAAGCCTTCTGCGCCGAGTTGGGCGAGAAACCAGCCGACGTGGCCCTGGCCTGGATGCTGGCGAATCCGGTGGTCACTGGGCCGATTATCGGCCCGCGCACAATGGCCCAACTGGAAGAGAGCCGGCGCGCGCTGGAAATTTCCCTGGATAGCGAGGCGCTGCAACGCCTGGATGCTATCTGGCCCGGCCCCGGCGGCGAAGCGCCCGAAGCATACGCCTGGTAAAAACAGCGGCTGGCGACCGGCGAATGGCGACTGGGGATTCGTTTCGCTGAATCTCCCAGTCGCCATTCGCTAATCGCCGTTCGCTACTCCCCACCCACCCCCGCCGGGCGTTTCCATGCGCAGACGGCAGCCCGCGGCCAGGCGGCGGGAAAACTTGCCGGGCAATTCTTCCTCCCGCCCGTCCGGGTGGATGAGGAGATTGCGCCCGGTTGCCCCCGCCTCACCGCCTGCCAGTCCCCAGGGGCCGACCACCCGCCGCTCGCTGAGGACGGTGACAGTCGTTTCGCCCAGCAACTCGTACTCCCGGATCAGCCCGTCGCCGCCCCGGTGCCTGCCTGCGCCGCCGCTGCCCCGGCGCAGTTGGTAGCGCAGCAGCCGCAGGGGATAGGCCATTTCCAGGGCTTCGACCGGCGTGTTCAGGGTGTTGGACATATGTACGTGCGCGCCGCTCAGACCGTCACCGGCGGGGTGCGCGCCCATCCCCCCGCCCAGGGTTTCGTAGTAGGCCCAGGGCGAACCGTCGGCCCGTTTGCCGCCCATCGTGCAGTTGTTCATTGTGCCCTGGCCGGCCGCGGCCACCCGATCCGGCAATGCTTTCGCCAGCGCGCCCAGCACCGCGTCGGTCACCCGTTGGGAAGTCTCCACATTGCCCCCCGCCACCGCGGAGGGCAGCTGGGCGTTGACCAGACAGCCGGCGGGCGCGGTCACATTTACAGGTGCAAAACAGCCGCTATTGACGGGAATTTCACCCCCACCCCAGCCCTCCCCCACTGTGGGGGAGGGAGTCTCGCTCCCTCCGGTGGAACGGGGGAGGGCTGGGGAGGGGGTCTCGCTCCCTC
>JACQGT010000547.1 GCA_016199425.1 Chloroflexota bacterium | reverse complement strand
GGGCGCTGCTGGCTGCGCCCACTGTGCGTCGGGCGCAGCCAGCAGCGCCCCTACGGGATGAGAGATTTCAGAAAGGCCACGCAGCCCGCAGCCTGAGCAGATGACAGGCCGTGGAGGACCACTGCCCCGTCGAAGTCGCTCTGGCGTAGCAGATAAATGTAATGGCCGTAGTCCAGCAAGCCTGTGCCCGCGGCCGCGTTGCCCGCTGCGCCGTCGCGGGTCAGGTCTTTGGCGTGGGCCAGGCCGATGTCGTCGCCCAGCAGGTCGAAGGCTTCGTCCAGAATCTCCCGTTGGCGGGGCAATGTGCCCGCGGGAAAGATATTGGCGCCATCCATCACAATCGTCAAACGGGGCGAATCCATCTCGTCCAACAGGCGGCGGGCCTTGCGCGGCGAGCTGACCACATTCGAGACTTCCGGCTCGATACCCAGGCGCAGGTCATATTTTTCAGCAATGGCGATGGCCTGGGCCATGGACGCCCGCATATCCGCCCACGCCTCTTCTGTCCCGTTGTCCGGGTGGTTGCGCCACATAGACTCACGGCTGCGGCTTCCCGTGCAGAGGGTGAGCAGGTCTGTACCGAAGGCGTGGGCATTGGCCGCCAGCACTTCCAATTGGCGCAGACCCGTCTCCCGCTCCGCCGGATCGGGATGGGCCATATTGAAGGTGGCCGAGAGGGAGGCCATCCACAGACCGCGGGCAGCCAACGCGCCCCGCACTTGGGCTGCCTGGGCCGGGTCGATGGCGTCGGGCATAGACGGCAGCCCCAGACAGAGAGCGTCGAAGTGGACAGCGCGCAGGCCCAACTCCGCCACCCGGTCCAGAATGGCGTCCGGATCAGGCGCAACGTCGTTGGCGTTTAGAAATGTCGTGGCAAAAATTCCGATTTCCATCCAATCCTCCCAAGTTCTGTAAGCAACCACTAAAGACACCAAGATTGGAGCTATTTACAAGTGAATTTCACCTACGGGCGCTGTCCAGTTCCGCATTCCGCACTCCCCATTCCACATTTCCTCAATCCACCAGCGCCTGATAGACCGTGCGCTGAAACTGCGTCGTCACCGGATAGTGACCGGAAGGCATGAATTGGGTCATAAAGATACCGATCAACTCCTCCGCTGGGTCGATCCAAAAAGTCGTGGTGGCCGCGCCGCCCCAGCCGTACATTCCGGGGGAACCGAGCCGCCCGGAGACCGCCTGATCCACCAGCACCTTCACCCCCAGGCCAAAACCTGCGCCCGGATCGGGCATAGAAATGTTGATGGGGATGAGTTCCGCGGGCAGATGGTTCATCGTCATCAGTTCCACCGTCTTGCGCCCCAGCAGCCGCACCCCGTCCAGCACGCCCCGGTTGAGGAGCATCTGGCAGAAGCGCAGATAATCGGCTGTGCTGCCCACCAGCCCGCCGCCGCCGGAAAGAAAGACGGGCGGTTTGGTGAAGCGGCTGGTGGCCGGGGTCTCCATCAACGCCAGTGTCGTGTCGGCAGGGGAGGGGGTACTCCCGTCGGCGATAAACTGGGCATTGTTGGGCAGGGTATAGCAGGCGGCGAAACGTTCCACCTTCTCCGGCGCAACCTGAAAAGCCGTGTCGCGCATCCCCAACGGGCCGAGGATATGGCGCTGGAGAAATTCGTCCAGGCTTTCGCCGGAGAGTACTTCCACCAGCCGCCCAAGCACATCCGTGGCGTAGCTGTAGCGCCAGGCCCGCCCCGGATGGTAGACCAGAGGCAGCTTCGCCAACTGCTCGACCCCTTCGGTCAGGCTGTATTGGCGCTGGTCCATTTTGGCGTCCCGGTAGGCCTGGTCCACCGGCGTATCCTGAAACCAGCCGTAACTCAGCCCGGCGGTGTGGCGCATGAGATCGCGCACGCTGGGCGGCCGTTCCGGGCGGGCCAGGCGCATCCCAGTCACGTCCATGCCCACACAGACCTGCACATCGGCAAAGGCGGGCAGATAGTCGGCGATGGGATCGTCCAGCAGAAAGTGGCCGTCCTCGTAGAGCATCAGCGCGGCCACACTGGTGATGGGTTTGGTCATCGAGTAGAGGCGAAAGAGGGTGTCCAGCGTCATCTCCGCGCCGGCTTCCCGATCCCGCTGGCCGTAGTCGTCGAAGTAGACAACTTTGCCCCGGCGCGAGACGAGGGAGACGGCGCCGGCCAGCTTGCCGCCATCCACGTAGCGCCGGGTCAGGTCGCCGATGCGTCCCAGACGGGTGGCGCTGAAACCGGCTTTTTCGGGAGCGACAATTTCGATAGGGGTCATGGGGTTTCTCCTGTGGAAAAAGATGTGGGGTAGGACGCAATGGAGACTGCATCCGAAGAATCTGGCCGCTTATTTGTTGTGCCGGATTCACCGGCGCAGGCAGCCAAACCCGCGCCGATGGAGAGCAGCAAACTCTGTTTGAGAAAGTTGCGGTGATCGAACAGTCTGTCCTTCATCCTTTTCACCTATCTATTTGATGGTTGTCCTATTATCCAGGAGAGCGGGACAGATTGCAAGCCGCACGATCTTGCACTACTTGCCTTCCACAGTGGCGACGTGTACACTTGACGCTTGTTTTACGGTCTCACTATCGCTCTCACACATCCTCTCTGCTGAAACGCATTGGGCGGCCCGGCGACAATCGTGCGCATCAATCTGCAAACTGTCGATCTGGCCTCTACCGCCGTTGTCCACACGGGCAACCGCATACCAAATCACTTTTGCTCAGGTACTTAGGCCATTCCACAGAAATAACTATCCACACGGAACGCTTCCGTAGGCGAGAAGCATATCTGTTTATAGCTCAAACCTGGATAGTTATTTCCGTGGAGCCGCCTTAATCCCGTGTCGGCCAAGAATATGAAATGCACCCAGAAGCACAACTGCCGCCCGGCTTTCTTCCGGGCGGCAGTTGATTGCAGGCGAAGCGAGTGGGGCGAGCCTTATTGCCCGGTGCCGATATAGCGGTTCACAAAGATAAACACGTATTCCCGGTCGGGGACCGGCAGGTGCGCCACGCGGGTGATGGCTCCCATCGCCACGCCGAGCGAGTTGTACAACTGGATCGGCCCCATCTGCGGCGGCATCAAGAAGATGTCGAACAGCGGCGGAATCCCGCGCAGTCCGAGAGAGGAACACTGCATCCGGATGGGTTGTTCGTTGTGCAGAGTGCCGAGACTCGTATCGATCTCCACGAACACATCGAAGAAACTGTTCGCCGGAAAATCGGCGCCCGGCGTCTGTTGGGAGACCGTGCCGGTGGAGGCCCGGGTGGGACTCTCGCGCAACCGTATCGGGCCGAGTTTGGGACTTTGTCCCGTAAGATCCATCGAGAGGATCTCCGTGTCGATTGTCTTTGTAGTGGAGCTGGGCGGGAAGTGCGGCTCGCCGCGCTGAATGGTGGTTGGGCCATTCAGCAGGAGACGTTCGATGCCGAATTCTCCCAGATCGATCTCGACCTGCGCGCCGGAGTCGAAGGTGTCATTCCCGGCGGGCGGGTACTGGTTGAACACCGTCGGGGATTGCCCGCCCGAGTTGGACTGGGTAAGGTCCACGTCCTGGCAAAGGGGCGTCACGTTCTCCCAGCCGTCGCCGGTCGGTTCCTTCACGGAGTACACACCCGGCTCGAGACCGGCGGTGCTGTCCGCCGTGGGGCCGGTGAAGTCCACAATGCCCCGGTTGTCGGTCGTCTTCGAGTACATAAAGTTGTTCGGCTGACAACCCGCCCCGAAAAACAGGGTCAAAACCCATCCACCCAGGGGCTGATAGTCGTTGTAGTACAGCTTGATTACGGTAATGGTGAGATAGGGCGGCCTCTGGGCGGTTGCCGTCGCCGTGGCGGTTGCGGTAGCTGTCGCCGTCGCGGTTTCCGTCGCCGTGGGTGTAATAGTAGCCGTCGGGGTCTCCGTTGCGGTCGGTGTAATTGTCGCCGTCGGGGTTGCCGTTGCCGTAGGCGTTATTGTGGGCGTTGGCGTTATTGTGGGCGTTGGCGTCGTCGTCGCTGTGGGTGACGCCGTCGGTGTGACGCTGGGCGTGGCGGTCGGCGTCCGGGTGGGTGTCTGTGTCGGCGT
>JACQGT010000526.1 GCA_016199425.1 Chloroflexota bacterium | reverse complement strand
GATTGCTGCTGTCCACGACCGCGTGGTTTAGTTCATGAAAATAGTCGAAAAAGAGTTGGCGTATCTCTTTGGTCGAAAGCTGTTGCATAGGAGGTCTCGCTTCCAAAAAAAGGATGGACTCTGACTTCTGCACCAGTAGGGCGGATTGGCAATCCGCCCTACGTATCCATATAGTGTAGCAGGAATCGGCTATTTTTCAGAAAAGTGGGGCGGGGATGTGGGGATTTGCCCCTATTTGGCGACACGCGGCAGAAAAACCCGCGGTCGATCGTCGGTGGGGATGGGCTGGGTCAATGCTTCCCGATTGGCGGCCACCCAATCCCGGAAGGCGATCCCGGCGGGGGTGAAGGCGTCGGCATCGCTGTCGAAGAGGCGGGCGTAGGCGTTGAAGCCATTGGCTGGATGATCCAGGCTGAACCAGAGCCAACGCTGCACCAGACGGCAGCCGTCGGCCCCATAGCCGATTGTGCAATCCCGTGCGGTGAGAAAGTAGTCGAAGGTTGCCAGCATAAAATCGATGACCACTTGCTCGTCGCTGAAGTTCTGGTCACAGACAAACGTTTCGCCGGTCCAGCGCCAATACGCGCAGTGGCGATAGAGCACCCCGTACTCCGAGACGATCAACGGCTTTTCCTGCTGGCCCCGGGCCGCCATCCAACTGCGAAAGGTCCGAATTTGGGCGTCGAAGATAGCCAGATCGATGTGCGTCCAATCGCTCTCGTAAACGACAGCCCTGGCGTCGTCCGCGGCAAAACCGGGCGGAAGGTCTGCTCCGTAGTTTTGAAAGACCTCGCGCAGGACAAAATTGTGGACGTTCCAGACATCCACCGGCATTGCTTCTCCATACTGCTCTGCATAGCTTTCCCACATCCGGTCCAGCCAGGCCAGACGCAAGGGTGTGGCCTGGATGACGCCGCCGATGGCAGCCTGCGCCGTGGGGTCGGACGCTTTGATGGTCGTGTAAATGTCGTGATAGGCAGTGGCGTAGAGTTCGGGGAGCATCTCATCCTGGCCGCCCAAATGCCAGTCGCGGCGGTCCATTTCGTTGCCGATCAGCCAGAGCGCGCCGGGTTGGGCCTGGGCCACTGCGCCCAGCTCCGCCAGGGTGGGCGTCATCTGATAGCTGTGGGGTTCGAGGTAGGGACAGGCCTCCCGATTCCAGGCATTTTCCGAATTGAGGGGGCAAGTCAAAAGCTGGTGGACGTGCACCGTCTGCACGAAGTGCATTCCGTCGGGCGTGGCAGGGGTTTTTTCCGTGCGCCAGTTGTTGTAGATGCCCGCGCCCAGCGAGCGAATGGCCGGGTCGCTCAAATCGACGCCTGACAGGACGCCGTAGCCGATGCGCAGGGCGGGCGGCTGTGGGTCTGCGCCCACCTGCGCCGTTCCCAGCAGCAATAGTAAAATGAGTGGTAGAAGGCGCAAATAAGTCACCTCTGTCCAATCCTTTGCAGCGCGTCTTGCCTGAATGCGCAAATGGGGCGATAATTCCCTGTGAAAGCGCAGCGTATTTGTCATTAGGATGCAGGATATAACAGGTATTTGTCAAGAGGAGAAAAGAGGAAAAGTTGATGGAAAGTTCATCCAGTAATCAGAATAAGGTTGCCGAGGCACTGCTGTCTCCCTATCAAACGTTTGCAGGCGTATCTAATCCTCCTGCGTTGACCAGTTTGTATGCCCGGTATGATGGCGAAAAAATACAATTCGCCATTCCTTTTGCTTTGCGGCCTGGAGATCATTTAATTATCACAGTGCTGCCACAAGAAGAGGAACTGGCCGAACGCGAAGATTGGTTTGCCCTGTCGGCTGCCGGCCTGGCGGAAGCCTATGGCGACAACGAACCTGAGTACACCTTGGCCCACATAAAAGAATGGAATCCAGATTATGAAGGAGGGTGACCTGATTCTTGCTGCACTGCCGCAGGCAGATGGGCAGTTTAAAAATCGACCTGTACTCATTCTACGGGTATTGCCGCGTTATCGTGACCTACTCGTGTGTGGCATCAGCACGCAACTGCATCAACAGGTTGTCGGGTTCGATGAGATTATCACAATCCGAGACAAAGATTTCGCTGCTACTGGTTTGATCCAAAATTCATTGATCCGGCTCAGCTTTCTGTCGCTTGTGCCCCGCCGTCGTGTGATTGGCACGATTGGCTCAGTCACCACTGAACGGCATTATCGGCTGCTGACAACCCTCAGCGCGTATCTTCTATCCGCGATCCCGTAGCCCGGAGATATGCGTGTGACAGCCATCTCCGTCCGCAACCTCCACAAAACCTTCCAGACCAAACGCAAGGCTGCGGGCTTTGGCGGCAGTCTGGCCGCGCTGTGGAAGCCGGAATGGCAGGCGGTGGAAGCCGTGCGCGACATCTGCTTCCAGATGGAGCAGGGAGAACTGCTCGGTTTTATCGGCCCCAACGGCGCGGGCAAATCCACTACCATCAAAATCCTCACCGGCATCCTGCACCCGACCAGCGGCGAAGCGTCGGTGCTGGGCTTCACCCCGTGGCAGGAGCGGCAGAAGCTGGCCTACCAGATCGGCACTGTCTTCGGCCAGCGCCCCCAGCTCTGGTATCACCTGCCCGCGGTGGACACATTTTATCTCTTCGGAAAGATTTACGAAATGGAGGATGGGGAGCTGCGGCGGCGCATCGGCTTTCTGGCCGAAGCCTTCGAGATCGAGCATCTGTTGGAGACGCCTGTGCGCAAGCTAAGCCTGGGCCAGCGTATGCGTTGCGAAGTGGCCGCCTCCCTGCTCCACAAGCCCCGGCTTCTCCTCCTGGACGAGCCATCGATTGGGCTGGATGTGGTGGCGAAACAGCGCATCCGCGAGACGATCCGGCGCATGAACGAGGAGGAGGGGGTGGGTGTGCTGCTCACCAGCCACGACGCCGGGGACATCGAAGCCCTGTGCAAACGGGTGATTATCGTCAACCACGGGGAGATCATCTACCAGGACAAAGTGTCCGCGCTCAAACGGCGCTATCTCACTTCCAAACAGGTGGATGTGCGCTACAGCGAGGCGCTGAACCCGGACTTTGCCATCCCCGGCGTGGAGATGCTGAAGGTAGGGACTTTTGGCGCGAAGCTGCGTTTCGACGTGCGCGAGACGCCGGTGGAACGGGTGATGGCAGCCCTGGCCGGCGCCGGCAGTCTGGTGGATGTGACGGTCTCGGACCCGTCGTTGGAAGAGGTGATTCGGACGATTTATGAGAGCTGACCAGACACATCAGGCGAGGGTAACAGCTTTGCGCATCAACTCCTGGGTCCAGGCATTCAGACTTTGCCCTTGCGCTTCCGCCACTGTTGCCGCCTGCGCGTGAAGAAGCGGGTCGATACGCAGCAATACTTTGCCGGAGTAGGGCTTTTGTGGCGTCCGTCCCAGTCTTTCGCAGGTTTCCAGGTAATCGTCAACAGCTTCGGCGAACGCTTCCCGCAGTTCTGAGACCGAATCGCCGTGGAAACCGACGATATCGCGGATGCCGGCAATGTGACCGACGAAGCATTCGTCAGCTTCGCTGTATTCGATGCGGGCCGTGTAGCCTTTGTGTAGCATTGTGTTTTTCATGGCTCAATTCCTGCTTGTGTCAAAAAGTCGCGTACATCCCGGACTTGGTAGGGTTTGGCTTCCTTTTGCGGATGTGGCCGATGAAAGGTTGCGATCACCCCGCTGAGTTCAAAGCGTACCCGTGAGCCACGCCCTTCGATCACTTGCGCACCCAACGCGATCAACAGACTTTCAATCTGACGCCAAGCCAGCGTAGTTGGCGTTGGGTTGGAGAAAATAGCTGTCAGAGTTCGCTGGTGTGCGGCTTTCATAGCGATATGATAGCAGATTGTGATAGCATGTCAAGCGTGAAATGAGAGGGGGTGCATTTCAGTTTTAGGGCGAGGTGGGAGTAGGATAGAGGGGAAGGTGGTAGTC
>JACQGT010000525.1 GCA_016199425.1 Chloroflexota bacterium | reverse complement strand
GTGATCTTCCTGGCCGGGCTACAGGGCATCCCGGTGCATCTGTACGAAGCGGCCGAGATCGACGGCGCGGGGATTTTGGCCCGTTTTCGCCACGTCACCCTGCCGATGATGTCGCCGGTCATTCTCTTCAATCTCGTCCTGGGTATTATTGATTCGTTTCAGATCTTCACGCCCGCCTTTATTATGACCAACGGCGGTCCCGCCAACGCCAGCCTCTTCTACGGTCTCTATCTCTACAACAATGCCTTCAAATGGTTCAAAATGGGCTACGCCAGTGCGTTGGCCTGGCTGCTCTTTGCTATCATTCTGGTATTGACCGCAGTGGTCTTCCGCTCATCGCTGGCCTGGGTCTATTACGAAGGCAGTCTGCGCCGCTAGGGGAAACTGATGAGCAGCAATACAATTGTCACACCCCCCCTGCCGCCTTCTACCACGGCCAGCCCGCAGAGGAGCGAGGGCCTCACCTGGTGGCGTCGCAAGAGTACCCGCCGACAGATTGCTGGCTGGTTCGGTCTGCTTGCCATCCTGTTGGGTGCCATTATTATGTTGACGCCTCTGCTCTGGATGCTTTCCACCTCCCTCAAGGCCGAGGGGGATATTTTCGTCATTCCTGTGCAGTGGATTCCCAAGCAGATTTTGTGGAGCAACTATCCCGCCGCGCTGACTTACGTGCCCTATTTTCGCTACTTTCTGAACAGCGTAGAGGTGAGCATTCTGGTTGTCATCGGCGCGGTACTCTCGGCGTCTTGCGTCGCTTTTGCCTTTGCCCGGCTGCGCGCACCCGGCAAAGATACGCTTTTTGTGATTTTGCTCGCCACGCTGATGCTGCCGGGCGAGGTGACTCTGGTGCCTGTCTATCTGCTCTTCCGCATCTTTGGCTGGCTGGACACCTATCAGCCCCTCATTTTGCCAAGCTGGTTTGGCGGCAGCGCTTTTTACATTTTCTTGCTGCGCCAGTTTTTTCTGACCCTGCCCACCGAACTGGACGACGCCGCCAAGATCGACGGCGCCTCCCTCTTTGACATCTACTGGCGCATTGTCATGCCCCTTTCCAAGCCAGCCCTGGCCACCATAGCCATTTTCGCATTTTTCGGTAGCTGGAATGCCTTTCAAGCCCCGCTGATCTATCTGAATACAATGGAAAAATATACCCTGCCCATTGCCCTGCGCCTCTATCTAAGCACATTGGGCAACACCCATTGGAACTTTTTGATGGCGGCTACTCTGGTCTCTATCATCCCGCCGCTGGTCATCTTCTTCACGTCCCAACGCTACTTCGTTGAGGGTGCCGTGCTCACCGGCATCAAAGGCTGAACCCGGATACCCCAATCAACAATGTCACGAAAACTCTGGAGACAATGACAACCCCCCGCCCCAATCTGCTCTACATCCACAGCGACCAGCACAGCCCCCACGTCACCGGCTGCTACGGCGACCGCTTGGTGGAGACGCCCAACCTCGACCGGCTGGCCGCGGGCGGCGCGCTCTTCGAGAACGTCTACTGCTGCTCGCCCATCTGTGTGCCTTCCCGGATGGCGATGCTCTCCGGTCGCCACCCCTACCAGAACGACTGCTGGACGAACGAGCACATTCTCGACTCCGCCATCCCGACGATTGCCCACGCCATGGGCGCAGCCGGCTACCAGCCGGCTCTGGCCGGGCGTATGCACAGCCTGGGGCCAGACCAGTTGCGGGGCTACGCCGAGCGCTTCGTGGGGGATCACAGCCCCAACCACCTGGGCAGCCGGGGTCCCAGCCGGGGCGTGCTGGACGGCACAGCGGGCCCCCAGCGCATCAGCCTGGAGAGGTCCGGGCCGGGGCAGAGCGGCTATCAGGTCCACGACGAGGACGTGAGTGCAGCGGCCGTGGACTTTCTCAACCGCCAGGGGGTGCAGAAGCGGGCCGGTCTGATGGATCACCCCTTTTCCCTGACCGTCGGTCTGATGCTGCCCCACCCGCCTTATGTGGCCCGGCGCGAGGACTACGACCGCTACGCGGGGTCAATGACGCTGCCGCGCAAGTCCGCCCCCTTCGCCAGCGTGACCCATCCCCATCTGCGCTGGTGGCGCACAGATACGGGCATCGAAGAGGTGACGGAGGCGGAAATTCTGCGGGCGCGGGCCGCCTATTGGGGGCTGGTGCATCGGGTGGATTGTCTGGTGGGCGAGATTCTGGCTGCACTGGCCGCCAACGGCTTTGGCGACAATACGCTCGTCATCTACACATCGGATCACGGGGATATGCAGGGGGAGCACGGCCTCTGGTGGAAGCACGTCTTCTACGAGGAATCGGTGCGCGTGCCGCTGATTGTCAACTGGCCGGGCGTCGTGCCGCCGGGCCAGCGCTGCGAACGGGTGATCAGCGCGTTGGATGTGGCCGCGTCGATGTTGGACGGACTGGGCGCGCCTCCCCTGCCCAATTCGCCGGGGCGCTCATTCCTGCCCCTCATCGACGGGCGGGCCAATCCCCCGGTCTGGGAAGACGTGGCCTTCTCCGAATACTGCACGGACCAGTTCGGCCCGCGGGAAGGGGCCTACCAGCGAATGGTCCGTCGTGACGAGTGGAAGCTGGTCTACTACCACTGGCAGCCGCCCCAACTCTTCAACCTGCGCGAGGACCCGGACGAGCTGGTGGACCGGGCCGCCGATCCCGGCTGCCAGGCTGTGCTGGTCGATCTCACCGGGGCGGTGCTGGATGGCTGGAACCCGGAGCGGATTGTCGCGCGCATGGCCCAGAAGAAGGCGGATGTACCCATCCTGCGCGACTGGTCGCGCAACACCCATCCGGAGGAGCGCTATCTGTGGGATTTGCGGGGGGAGATGAACTGGCTGGGATGACGGGATGATGGGGGCGCTTGCTTGCTGCGCTCGCCTTCGGGTGCAGCAAGCGGTTCGCTTATGGCTGGCTGCTCCGCGAGGATGCCAGGGCAGCGTCAAGAAGGTCGTCTACGCCCAGCGCAACGGCCTCTTTCTTCAGATAGTCCAGGTCTAGCTGCCCTGCCTGCGCAGACAGAATACCCAGCACGTCGCGCCACTGCCTGTCGGAGACTTCGCCGCCCAGCCGATACCAGTCCAGTTTGGCAAGGAGTGTGTCCTCGGCAGAGGCAAAGTAGACTGCCCGGCGCGGCTCCTGGGAAATCTCCTGTTGGGTTCGGTTGTTCAACTGGTTAGAGTCGAAAGGACGCTGCTTGGGAATGAAAATATCGACTTTGAAGAGTGTCGAGAGGTGGATCAGATTGAAACTGCTGCGGTATTGGATCGCCTCAAGCATCGCTTCGGGGGAGACATAAAATTCAGATCGCAATGCCCGCACAAAAGGGCTGATGTGCCGGGGTTGCATCTCTGCCACAATGTCACAGTCGAGGGTTGTACGCGCCACGCCGTGAAACGTGCTGGCAAAAGAGCCACCGATGAGATAGCGAACCTGCAACTCCTCCAGTACATCGATCACGCGCAGGGCAACGGCAATTGCTTCATTGTTCATCGGATTGCCCCAAGACGCGCTCCGCCATCGTTTTTCCCAGCAGGAGATCGGCCAGATGTCGTCGGATTTCGGCATCAGACGCCTGGGGGTGGCGGTGGCGCAACCCGGCTTGGGCGATCTCTTTCATCGACGCGTTGAGTTGGCACATCATTTGCAGCTTTTTCCAGCCTGGCGCGGCCCGCAACAGGCTGATGAGAACCGCTTCCGCTTCGGGTGTGGTGTCGTCGAAGAGTTTGGGTCTGGCTGGGATAGTTGCCACGCGAGATCACCTCAATACCAGCAGCAGGGTTTCAAGCATAGGGCGGCATTATTCAAATGACTTTCGGGATGAACGTCTTACCGGCAGTCGGCGTAAACGAACAGAATCGTCCTGTATGCTGACCAGAGCGCCGATCTCCAGTTCTTCTGGAAAGCGAGCCAGGACGTCCACCAAATAGCGGTTGACGTTCTCGGCGCGCATATCTGTCAGACGGAATGTGAGTACGCTGGGGAGGCGTTCACCGCTCAATGCGACAATTCGGCCAAAGTCCAGGTCGTGGGTGAGAATGATCCGGTCTTCCCCAACAGCTTTGGAGACGATTTCCTCGTCGACCAGGCGCTGCAAGCCCTGCTCGCGCAGGTGAATGGCGTCGTGCCCATTTGCCCGTAAGAATCGCGCTGTACTGCCGGCCAGTCCCATATCCAGCAGGAATTTCATGAAAGGAGAGCCTGCATTGGAATGTGGATTGTGTCTTCAGCAGTCCAGGCTGCATAGCGCAGAGCTTGACGGATATCTTCTTCTTCCAAATCTGGGTATTCGTAGATAATCTCTGCCAGGCTCATTCCATTGGCGACCAAATTCACGAGCAACGCGGCTGAAATGCGCATACCGCGGATACAGGCTTTGCCTCCCAGAATTTTGGGATCGGCTGTGATGCGCTCAAATCCAAACATCGCCACCTCCTGCGCTTTTGCGTAGCGTTCTCCATTTTGACACGGCTTTCCTGTTCAGTATAGCACATCCAATCCTGAAAATCTGCGTCCCACCTCCTACTGATCCACCACCGACCCGTCTCGATGCAGGCGGGTTTTCACTTGCCGGGGGCGATACGGGTGACGTTCGGCTGCGTCTTCGGCCAGTTCGATGCCGATGCCCGGCGCGTCGGGGATGATCAGAAAGCCCTCTTCCAGCCGCAGCGCACTCTTGACGATCTCGTTCTTGGGCGCGGCGTTCTCGCCGATGGGGTACTCCTGCAGGGCGAAGTTGGGGATGCAGGCGGCCAGTTGGATGCAGGCCGCGGTGCTCACCGGGCTGAGGGGGTTGTGGGGCACGACCTGCACGTGGAAGGCTTCGGCCAGGGCTGCGATCTTTTTGGCGTGGCTCAGCCCGCCCACCATACAGACATCCGGGCGCACAAACTGCACCGCGCCCCGCTGCAAGAGCGCCTGAAACTCCCAAATCATGTGGATGCGTTCGCCCGTGGCAATCGGGATGCCGATCTTCGAGGCCACCAGCGCCATCTCGTCCAGATTGTCCGGCGTCACCGGGTCTTCGTAGAAGAAGGGGTGATAGGGTTCGATGCCCCTCCCCAGGACAACCGCTTCGGACGGGGTGAGCTGGCGGTGGATTTCGATGCACAGATCGACTTCCTTGCCCACCGCCTCCCGGTAGGCGCGCACAGTGTCGATGGCGTCTTCCATGCGGTCCACGTGGGTTTTGAAATAGGGAATGTCCCGGCTGTCGTCCAGGAAGGGGGTCAGATGGCCGACGGCGGTGAAGCCCTGGGCCTTGGCGCCGATGCAGCCCTGGATCAGCTCCTCTTTTGTCTCCCCAAAGACGTGATAGTAGACTCTGGCTCTGTCCCGCACTTTGCCGCCCAGCAATTGATAGGTCGGCACGCCCAGATGTTTGCCCGCGATATCCCAGAAGGCGATGTCGATGGCGCTGAGCGCGCCCATAATGGCCGCGCCGCGAAAGTGGCTCCAACGGTAGAGATATTGCCAGTGGTGTTC
>JACQGT010000501.1 GCA_016199425.1 Chloroflexota bacterium | reverse complement strand
TACCGCTACTTCCCGGAGCCAGACCTGCCCCCCGTCGTCGTCAGCCACGAATGGGTGGAGCAACTGGCCGCCACACTGCCCGAATTGCCCGACGCCAAACGCCGCCGCTATGAGGAGGCGTGGGGTCTGCGTCCTAGCGATGCCCAGACCCTCAGCGGTGAGCAACTGGTGGCCGACTATTTCGAGTCTGCCGTGGCTGCTTACGGCGCGGATGCGGGCAAACCCCAGCGTATGGCGAATTGGATCAGCGGCGAACTCTTCCGGCTGATCTACGCCGACGGGGAAGGCCAGGACCTGCGCCAGATCGCCGAATCAAAAATTGCGCCGGGCCAGTTGGCCGGGCTGGTGCAGTTGGTGGACAGGAAGACAATCAACGCCAACACGGCCAAACGGGTGCTGGAGAAAATGTACGCCAGCGGCGAGGATGCGGGCGCAATTGTGGAGCGGGAAGGGCTGGCGATGGTCAGCGACACCGGGGTCATCGACGAGGCGGTGCAGGCCATCTTTGCCGCCAGCCCAGACGAACTGGCCCGCTACCGGGCCGGGGAGGCCAAACTCTTCGGCTTCTTTATGGGGCAGGTGATGCGGGCCACGAAGGGGAAAGCAGACCCGGCCGCGGCGAAGGAGAAGTTGCAGGAGATGTTGGATCAGGTATAGGGGATCGGTGACTGGCGACCGGCGACTGGGAAAAGACATCTCCTGGTCGCCAGTCGCCCTTCGCAAATCGCTACTTCAGTTCGTAGGTAATCTGCAACTGCATGGACAGGCTTAGCTCGCCGGGGCTGACCGACGTGCCGCCGCCCCCGCCGCCGCCATAGGCCTGGGCTGCTGCGGCAAAGTTGCCGCCAAAGTAGCCGCCGCCCTGACCCACCACTTCGCTGATGCTGACGACAGCGCCCACTTCCACGTCGTTCAGCGCAGCCAACTCAGCGGCTTTGGCTGCGGCGTTTTCCACTGCTTTGGCCCGGGCATCGCTCTCCACACTCTTGGGGTCGTCCAGACTGAAGGTGACGCCGTAGATGTTGTTGGCGCCGGCTTCGATGGCCGCATCCAGCGTCGCGCCCACACTGTCCAGATCGCGCAGGATGGCGAAGACGTTGTTGTTCACGTGGTAGCGATTCTGCGCGTCGTCGAAAGAGCCATCCGGCCCGTAGACCCGCTCCACCCAAATGCTGAAACCGCTGGTCTGGATGTCCTTCTCCTCCACGCCTGCCTCGGCCAGGGCCGCCAAGACGGCGTCCATAATTTCGTTGGCTTCGCCGCTGGCTGCCTTTACCGTCGGCTTCACCACTTCCACGCCGATGTTCACCTGGGCGATGTCGGGCTTGATCTTCACGACGCCCTCGCCCACAACGGTCACTGTGCGGGTGTGGTCCATCTCCATTTGCGCCTGGGCGATCTGGGGCGCAAAGTTGCCCCGGCCCAGGACCACCCCGGCCACCAGAGCAATGACCAACACAAACGCTGCAATACCGAACGAATTCTTTCTCATTGGGGAATCTCCTTACTTTTTTACGAATTGTTCTGTGATGAACCCACGCGGCTCATCGCTCCTATGGACGACGGAAAATAGCTGTTTGTTCCCAGCCCGAACAACAAAATTTCTGTAGCGGTCCGCGTAGGACGGAATGGTATTCCGTCCGCTTTGGGCGGGGCCCAAAGGGCACCCCCAATCCGCCCTACGGTCTTCCGCGCCTCCGCGGTAAAACTCCGGTTTGCGCAATCGAACAAAATCAGCGACGATTGCAGATACCCACATCTTCGGGATCAACACAACACACAGAGGAGAAGGAAGCGATGAACGCAACAGAAAAAGTCGCCATCATCACCGGCGCGGGGTCTGGCATCGGCAAACGGACAGCACTGGCTCTGCTGGCCGAAGGCTACTCAGTCGTCCTGGCCGGGCGACGGGCTGATGCCCTGGAACAGACCGCGGCCGAGTCCGGCGCAGCCAGCAGCCGGGTATTGGCCGTGCCCACGGATGTAGCGTCCCAGGAGTCGGTGCGCGCGCTATTTGCCAAAACCGCAGAGCGCTTTGGCCGGGTGGACCTGCTCTTCAACAACGCAGGCCGGGGATCGCCGCGCAAGGAATTCGACGAAATCCCCCTGGCGGATTGGCAGGCAGTGGTGGATGTCAATCTTACTGGCAGTTTCCTGTGTGCGCAGGAAGCCTTCCGTATGATGAAAGAGCAGACCCCCCAGGGCGGGCGTATCATCAACAACGGCTCCATTTCCGCCCACGCGCCCCGGCCCAACTCGGCCCCCTACACGGCCACCAAACACGCCATCAGCGGGCTGACCAAATCCATCTCTCTGGATGGCCGTCCCTACGATATTGTCTGCGGGCAGATCGACATCGGCAACGCGGCCACGGAGATGACCGAGCGTATGACCGGCGGCGTGCCCCAGGCCAACGGCACGCTGATGGTGGAGCCGCGTATGGACTCGGACGCGGTCGCCAAAGCCGTCGTCTACATGGACGGACTGCCTCTGGACGCCAACGTCCTCTTTTTGACGGTCATGGCGTCGAAGATGCCCTACGTGGGGAGAGGGTAAACGAAATCGAAGATTGGTTGGACCAGAGAAACGTGAAACGTAAAACGTGAGATCACCGGTCGTTCTCACGTTTCACGAGTCACGTTTCCGGTACGAGAATAGAAACCCGGAGACAAATGATCGATCCCAACGAATCCCTCCCCCGCCAGCGGGTGCGCTTTACCTACGAAAAGGGCGAGGCCATCAAATTCATCAGCCACCAGGACGAGTTCCGCCTGTGGGAGCGCACCCTGCGCCGGGCGGACCTGCCCCTGCTCTACAAACAGGGCTTCAACCCGCAACCCCACATGCAGTTTGCCGCGCCTCTGGGGCTGGGGATGACCGGGCGGGCTGAGCTGATGGACGTCACCTTCAGCCCGCCCGTGCCTCTGGACGAGCTGGCCCGACGCATCCGGGCAAAGCTGCCGCCGGGCGCGCTCCTGCACGGGCTGGAAGAGGTGGACCTGAAGACGACGGCCCTACAGGGACTGACTAGCGGCGCTGATTATACAATTCTGCTCTTTGCCGGACCGGGGGAGATAGCCGATGGGCTGATCCAGCAGCGTATCGAGGCTTTCTGGGCCAAGCGCGAGGAGTGGCGGCAGCGGGAACGGGGTGGCGAAACCTATCGCTACAACCTGCGCCCGCTGGTCTTTGCACTGCGCTACGACGGCTACGACCCGGCAGCCGAGGAACACCGCATCTTTCTGCGTGTCCAGTTGCGGCCCGGAGCCACAGGCAGGCCGGACGAAGTGGTGGCCGCCTTGGGACTGGACGATTTCGCCCGCACCCTGCGTCGGGATCGCATCTACTTTGCAGACCGGACTGAGGACGCCGCGCTGATGGCCGCCTATCCAGCGATCAGCCAGGCGCATGTGGCCGACCCGGACGCGCCGCCCAAACCCAAACGACGCAAGGGGCGGGGTCGCAAGCCAGAGAAACAGGCCGAGGAAGCGCCAGGGCGCAAATCCTTCGCCGACAAAGCCGCGGATGAGTTTGCATAGTAGGAGCGTCTGTTTTGACGCGGACAGACAGATCGGCTATACTTATTGCTCGTGTGGGTAGCGGCTTTTTGGCCCGGCTACCCCCGTTTTTTGTCTTATTGGATTGCTTTGTTTTGTCGTCCATTTGGGGATAACGCCAACGGCCTCCCCAGAGCCGCCAGACAAAGTTTCGGGGAATCTGCGCACCCGAACGCGGTCAAAAGGAGAAAAGTTCATGCACGCAGTTGTACGCACAGGTGGAAAGCAGTACCGGGTAGCCCCCGGCGATATTTTCGAAGTGGAGAAGTTGGACGGCGCTGTGGGCGATACGGTCAGCCTGACTGATGTGCTGCTCGTCTCCGATGGCGATGATGTGAAAATCGGCCAACCGATTGTAGACGGGGCTACTGTCACAGCCAAGATTACCGGGCAACATCGGGGCGAGAAGATTCTCGTCTTTCGCTATCGGCCCAAAAAACGCATTCGTGTGCGTCGGGGCCACCGCCAATATCTGACCCGGCTGCAAATCCAGTCGATCGAAGCGTAACAGACCGCCCCGCATCGGGTTGGTTTTCTATGGACGAAAGGACCAGCAACAATGGCTCATAAAAAAGGTGGCGGTTCCAGCCGCAACAACCGTGACTCCAACGGCCAGCGCCTGGGCGTGAAACGCTTCGGCGGCGAAGAAGTGACCTCCGGCAGCATTCTCGTGCGCCAGCGGGGCACCCGCATCATTCCCGGCACGAACGTGGGTCGGGGCAGCGACGACACACTCTATGCGACCACCGATGGCTTTGTAACCTTCGAGTGGGCAAAGAAGGACCGGAAGCGCGTCAGCGTCTACCCGGAAAAGGTGAATTGAGATGAAAGCGAATATCCATCCGACCTACTTTGAAAACGCCCGGGTCACCTGCTCCTGCGGCAATAGCTGGCTGACCGGCAGCACCATCCAGGAAATCCACGTCAACATTTGCAGCCAGTGCCACCCCTTCTACACGGGTGAGCAGCGCATTGTAGACACGGTTGGCCGCGTCGAGCGCTTTGTCAAGCGGCTGGAAGCCCGCCAGAGCGCCACGGCCCGCCAGGAGATCGAGGCGAAAGTGCGGCGCGAGTCCGAAGAAGCGGCCCGCAAAGCCCGCGCCCGGGGCGACAACCCCGAAAAGGCTGTGGCCGAAGTGGTTGCCCGGTACGCGGCCGAACAGAACGCATAAGGCTTGGCCGTTGGCGAAAATGTAGAGAAATTTCAGAAGGCAGAGATGAATTTACTTCGTCTCTGCCTTTTTGATCGATGGAAGAGGGACGCAGATTCTCATGATTTGGATTGATGGCTCTACTGCAAAAAGCCAAAGAGCACACCGCGGAGAGCGCGGAGAAACGCGGAGATTTTCTCCTGTATTTCTCCGCGCTCTCCGCGTCTCCGCGGTGGAATTCCCCTTTTTTCACTGGACTCATTGATCTGCGCTGATCTGCGTACAAATCATGAAAATCTGCGTCCGCTATTGAAGGGGGGCTGATTCTATGCAAGACCAACCCGGCGGCGGCCATGTGGAGCTGATCTGCGGATCGATGTTCAGCGGCAAGACGGAAGAGTTATTGCGCCGTATCCGCCGCGCCGAGATTGCCCGGCGCACCATTCAGATTTTCAAACCCCGGCTGGACAACCGCTATGGGCTGGAGCGGGTCGCCTCCCACAACGGCGTCGCCAGAGAGGACGCCGTTGTGGTGGAAAGCGCGGTGGACATTCTCGCTCTCGTCCATCCTGCAACCCAAATCGTCGCCATTGACGAAGTGCAGTTCTTCGATTGGGCTATCGCCGACGTGTGCAGCGAGCTGGCCGACCGGGGCAAACGGGTCATCGCGGCGGGGCTGGATCAGGATTTCCGCGGCGAACCCTTCGGTCCCATGCCCCTGCTGATGGCCCTGGCCGAGCAGGTGGACAAGATTCACGCCATCTGTGTCACTTGTGGCGCAGAGGCCAGCCGCACCCAACGGCTGATCGATGGTAGGCCGGCCCGCTACGACGACCCCATCATTTTGGTGGGCGGGAGTGAAAGCTACGAGGCCCGCTGTCGCAATTGTCACGCAGTGCCGGGCAAGCCATCGGTGATGGCTGACGGCGACGCTCCACAAGCAGGCAACTGTGACCCCGCCTGATTCCCAGCCTGCTCCGCTTTTGCGTACGCGCTGGGCCACCCAACAAAGACCGCCCGCCCTCCTCCGGCGCATGACCGGACACGCGGACGCGGTGCATAGCGTCGTCTTTCTGCCTGACGGCAGACAGGCCCTCTCTGGCAGCGCGGATGGCGCACTGATCCTGTGGGAGCTGGCGACGGGTACGGCCCAGCGCGCCTTTACCGGTCACACAGCCGGGGTAACTGCTCTGGTTATGAGCGCGGACGGCGATGCTGCCTTCTCTGCCTCTCTGGACGGCACAATCCGCCGCTGGCATCTGGCTGACGGACGCTGCACGCAGACGCTTAGCGGCCACACGGATGCGGTGCGTTCACTCCATCTGGCCGCAAACGGCACGCTGCTCTCATCTTCGGATGATCGAACTCTCCGTCTTTGGAACCCAATTGCGGGCGAGTGTATTGCCCGCTTTGTCGGCCACACCGACCGGGTGACCGCCTGTGCCATCACCCCGGACGGCCAGTGGGTTGTCAGCGCGGGGGATGACCGGACAGTGCGGGTCTGGTCACTGGCCGACGCCAGGGAAGTGCGTCTCATCCGCTGGGACGGTGGTTTTGTCTCCTGCCTGGCGGTGACGCCGGACGGGGCGCGATTGCTCACCGGCTCGGATGACCGGCTGCTGCGCTGCTGGGCGTTGGCAACCGGCGATCTGCTGGCTGTGTGGGATGGGCACGCGGGCGGTGTGCGCGCCCTGGCTGTGGCGGCGGACGATCTGCGCCTCCTTTCGGCGGACAACAGCGGCGTTGTCTGTGTGCGGCGGCTGGCCGATGGGGTGGCGGAGTCCACCCTTCCAGCCCATCCCGCGCCCGTCACCTCCCTCGCCCTCAGCGCCGACGGGCAAACTCTCCTGACCGGTTCCCAGGATCGCACCGTCGCCCTGTGGAGTCGGGATGGCATGAAGCTGCCTTTTCGCCAGGGCC
>JACQGT010000500.1 GCA_016199425.1 Chloroflexota bacterium | reverse complement strand
GGTGATACCAGCGCCAGGCTTCGGGGTTGATGGGTTCGCCCACCGTGCCCAGCAGACGCAGGCTGGAAAGATCGTGGCGGTTGGCCCAGGCTTCGCCGTAGCGCATCAGCCCGCGGATGGCCGTGGGTGCGGTGTAGAGAATTGTGATGCCGTACTTCTCCACCAGAGACCACCAGCGGTTGGGATAAGGATAGTCGGGCGAGCCTTCGTACATAAAGCCGGTGGCGCCCAGGATGAGCGGGGCGTAGACGATATAGCTGTGGCCGGTGATCCAGCCCGGATCCGCGGCGCACCACCAGCGATCCTCGTCCTTCAGATCGAAGACGTATTGAAGGGTGGCGGCGATGAAGACCTGATAGCCGCCACAAGTGTGGAGAACGCCTTTGGGCTGGCCTGTCGTCCCGGAGGTGTAGAGAATGAAGAGCGGATCCTCCGCGTCCATTACTTCGGAGGCGCATTGGGGGCTGGCGATGGGCAGGGCCATCAATTCGTGCCACCAGTAATCCCGCCCCTGCTCCATGCGCACCGTCTGCTTTGTGCGCTGGTAGACGATGACCGACTGCACCACCGGGCTGCGTCTCACCGCTTCGTCGGCGATGTCCTTCAGGTTGACTGTCTTGCCGCGCAGCCAGGCGCCGTCGCAGGTGACGAGCACCTTCGACTGGGCGTCCTCGATGCGGCTGGCCAGGGCCTGTTCGGAGAAGCCGCCGTAGACCACCGAATGGATAGCGCCGATTTTGGCCGTGGCCAGCATCGCAATCGAGAGTTCGGGCACCCGGCCCATATAAATCGTGACCGTATCGCCCTTCTTCACCCCCATACTCTTCAGGACGTTGGCAAATTTGTTCACTTCCTGCCAGAGCCGGTAGTAGCTGAAGGTGCGCTGTTCGCCGTCTTCGCTTTCCCAGATGAGAGCCAGTTTGTTCTTGCGCCAGGTTTTGATGTGGCGGTCCAGCGCGTTGTGGGCAATGTTCGTCTTGCCGCCCACAAACCATTTGTAAAAGGGTTTGCCGCTGTCGTCCAGCACCTGATCGTAGGGTTCGTACCAGTCGATCATCTCTGTGGCCCGGGCGTCCCAATAGGCTTTGATGTCGGCCTGGGCGCTCTGACGCAGGGCTAAATAATCGGGCACGAGGGCGTTGGACACTACATCCGCCGCGGGCGCGTACAGTTCGCTCTCCGCAGCCAAAATTTCCACCTCGCGCTTGGCATCCGGGTGAATGTTGGGGTCGAGTTCGGACATGCTTCTCTCCTCGTCTGTTTGTGATCGTTCGGTTGTCGTGATGTTTTGGGGGCTACATCGTTTGGCGATGAGCCAATCATAGCACAACTTATTCACTTTGACACACGCGGCTACAGAGCCGGGTGCATCCCGCGTTGGGGGCGTCAGACCTGCCAGGTTTCGGAAAACCTGGCAGGTCTCCCACGAAAATGGGTGTACCCTACGACGCCTAGGCGAACGCCTGAACATTGGCAAGACTCCGTAGATCTCGCCTACAGCATACGGCCTAGTGACACACCGATACGCAATGATGACGGACTACGCCATAAATGCAGAGAAATGCTTCTACAACTCGGCAAAAAGTAAAAAGTAATCGTTTTTTCCTGAACCGAGTACCAAAGTACCATTGCGCACATCCAGAAAATACTAGATAGTCATATCTAGTATATCTTGCACGCAACATTTTGCGTAGGCCATCTGGCCAGGCAATTGCACCAAATGTCGTAGGTGGATACTAAGCAACCAGCACAAAACCACCACAACAGTCTGCTCATATTCAGCTTATGTCTCATCAGACAATTCACAAAGGAATCGAGGACAAAATGATGCTCCGTAGTACACGAATCTTTCTGGCCGACGATCATATGCTGGTGCGCCAGGGTATGCGCTCGCTCTTGGAGATGGAAGAAGATATTGTCGTTGTGGGCGAAGCCAGCAACGGTGCCGACGCCGTCGAGAAAGTTCAGAACGGCCTACGCCCTCATGTGATTTTGATGGACGTGCATATGCCGATTATGACAGGGATCGAAGCCACCCGCCGCATCAAAATGCTTATGCCCGATGTGTTGATCATCGGCCTGACCGCCTCCGAGGAGGATTCTACCATTTCGGAGATGCTCAAGGCTGGGGCCAGTGGCTACGTGCTGAAATCCGCCGCGGCCAGCGAACTAGTCAAGACCATCCGCTCGGCTCGCTCCAACCGGACAGCCATCGACCCGACAATGCGCAGCCGGGCTGACCGTTACAACCACCGCAACACCTTTGTCGAGCAGGAGATGCCGGAAAGGAAGAACATCCACCAGCGGCTTACCCGCCGGGAGTTGGATGTGATGAAGGCGCTGCTGCATGGCTACAGCAACAAAGAGATCGCCAAAGAACTGGTCATCTCCGAGCGCACAGTGCAGACCCATCTGAGCAACATTTTCAGCAAAATGGATGTAAACAGCCGCACGGAAGCGGTCCTCATCGCCATGCACGACGGATGGGTCGCCCAGCAGCCGATGATGTAAAGAATAGAAAGCGGATTGAGCGGATCGAAACGGATTTGCCCCAAACAAATAGACCCATCGGACAGATCCGGTGGGTCTATTCTTATCCGCTCCAATCAGCCGAATCCGCTGAATCCGCCTTCTATACTGAGCACGGCCATAGAGTGACATTTTTTCACCTTGTCACCCGCTCGCCCTGTCACCTTGTCAGGTATATCCCCTACAGATTGCGCGCCACCAACTCGGCGATCTCTTCGGGATGGCGGGCCACCGCCACGCCCGCCGAGCGCAGTGCGTCGATCTTCTCTTGGGCTGTGCCTTCGCCGCCGGAGATGATCGCCCCGGCGTGGCCCATCCGTTTGCCCGCCGGCGCGGTCTGCCCGGCAATGAAGGCGGTGACGGGCTTCTTCATCTTGTGTTTGATGAACTCAGCGGCATTCTGCTCGTCGCTGCCGCCGATCTCGCCGATGAGAACCACCTGCTCGGTGCCGGAATCCTTCTCGAACATTTCCAGCACTTCCAGGAAGTTCAGCCCTTTGATGGGGTCGCCGCCGATGCCCACTGCACTGCTCTGGCCGATGCCCCGGGCTGTGAGCGCGTAAACCACTTCGTAGGTCAGGGTTCCCGAACGGCTGACAATGCCCACCGTGCCCGGCGTGTGGATGTGGCCGGCCATAATTCCCACCTTTGCCTCGCCAGGGGTGATCAGGCCGGGGCAGTTGGGGCCGATGAGCATAGAATCGGTGATGTCCAGATAGGCCCGCACCTTCGCCATATCCAGGGCGGGGATATTTTCCGAGATGCAGACGATCAGTTCAATGCCCGCGTCCGCGGCCTCCAGAATGGCGTCGGGCGCAAAGGCCGCGGGGACGAAAATGATGCTGGTGTTGGCAGCGGTGGCGGCCACAGCTTCGCGCACAGTGTCAAAGACGGGCACATTGCCCAGCGCCCACTGGCCACCCCGACCCGGCACAGAGCCGGCCACAACATTCGTGCCATAGGCGATCATCTGCTCGGTGTGGAAAAGGCCCTGGTTGCCGGTAATTCCCTGCACAAGCAGGCGTGTATTGTTTCCCACTAAAATGCTCACGCGCTTTCTCCTTTGGCGGCGGCCACGGCTTTTTGCACAGCTTCCGACAGGCTGGACGCGGTGATCAGATTGGCCTCAGCCAGAGTCTGCCGTCCCTCCTCCTCGTTGACACCCACCAGGCGCGCCACAAGGGGCACCTGCACATTGAGCGTCCTGATGGCTTCGATAATGCCTCTGGCAACTTCGTCGCAGCGGGTGATGCCGCCAAAAATGTTGATGAGAACTGCCTTCACCCGGTCGTCGCGTAGAATGATGGAGAGAGCCGCGGTCACTTTGTCCGCGCTGGCGCCACCGCCAATGTCCAGAAAGTTGGCCGGGTTGCCGCCGTAGAGTTTGACCACATCCATCGTCGCCATTGCCAACCCCGCACCGTTGACCAGACAGCCGATCTCGCCGTCCAGGTCGATGTAACTCAAATCGTTCTCCCGGGCTTCGATCTCTGCCGGGCTGTCCTCATCCGGGTCGCGCAGGGCGGCCAGCTCTTTGTGGCGGGGCAGACCGCTATCGTCCAGCAGAATTTTCCCATCGACGGCCTGGAGTTTGTTCTCGCCGTTGATAATCAGCGGGTTGATCTCGGCCAGCCCCGCGTCGCTTTCGACAAAGACTTTATACAGTCCCTGGGTAATCT
>JACQGT010000524.1 GCA_016199425.1 Chloroflexota bacterium | reverse complement strand
TGCATGGCCTGAGCCAGATTACCAGCCTGCTGGGTCCGGTGCGCGGTCTGAGCGCGTTCAGTGGACGCTCCCTGCCTGTGCGCCACATCAGCAAAGGGCCGCTGACCGGCAAGCGCATTGATGTGGAGATCGACGACAATTCTCTGCTGATGCTGGACTTTGGCGACGCCCGCTTTGCTATGCTGGATGCCACCTACTGCGTGCCCGCGTCCATGGCACCCCGGCTGGAGATTCACGGCAGCGAGGGAACCCTGGCCGTGACCTACCGTCGTCCTTTGGGCCAGCCCCAGGAGCCGATTTTGCACCTTTACCGAACGGAGAAGGGGGAATGGCGAGAGGTGGAGGTGGAGGCAGCACCGCCTGTGCGGGACCTGGGCGTACTCCATCTGGTAGAGTGCCTGCAAAGCGGCCAGCCCCACATCCTCACAGCGGAACTCGGACGCCATCTGGTGGAGATCATCGCCGCTGCACCCGTAGCGGCCAGAGAAGGGCGCACGATTGCGTTGCAGACGACCTTTTGATAAGCGTCAACCCACCCAAAACGATGGGGCATGAGGTGGGGTGGGCCGATCCTTCGCCTTCCCCGGCAAATTTCGGCCCGCCCCACCTCATGCCCCTACTTTATTGAGAATCTATGTGGTTTATTCCAACTGCCGGATCACTGACACAACCTTCCCCTTCACGCTGACCTGGCTGGCGGGGAAGAACATATCCGGGTAGGTGGGGTTAGCAGCGCGCAGACGCACATTCTTGCCGTCCAGATAGAAATGCTTGAGGGTCGTCTCCTCTTGGCCTGTAATCCAGGCGGCCACCATCTCGCCGTTTTCGGCCCGCTCCTGCTGGCGCAGGATGACGATATCCCCGTCCAGCACACTGGCATCCACCATCGAGTCCCCCTGCACACGCAGAGCAAAGAGTTTTTCCCGATCCCGGAAGATAGCTTCGTTCAGGTCGATCCATTCGTCCGCGCTGGCGTAGTCGGTGGGGTCCACCTGAATCGGCTCGCCCGCCGCGATGTGGCCCAGAACGGGGACGCTGAAGAAATTGACCACACGTTCCGCTGCCCGATGCACACCGTTGGCCAACCCGTTGATCGCCTGGCCCACGGGTTGGCCGATCTCGCCCAGCAGACCTGCCGCCTCCAGCTTGGGCCAATTCAAACTCAGCCCCCGGCTTACTTCGGCTGCGCGCACGATCAGTTCATCGCTCTCAAGTTTGGAGAGATTGTATTTCACCACCGATGTACTGGAAATATCGCAAGCAGCGCCGATCTCGCGGATGGTGGGCGGGTACTTCTGCCCATCTACAAATTTGGCGATGTAGCGAAGAATGTTTATCTGGCGCTCAGAGAGATTCAGAGTCATCTGTTTTTTCCTCTTTCTGGGGGAACGATTTTCCAAAAATATCCCAAACAGAACGTTTGTTTCCCAACTATCCCAAATTGTACACGAACATCTGTGCGATGTCAAGACCCAATTCGCACGAATGTTCTGGGAAAATTGGGGATTGGCGATTAGCGACTGGGGATTAGCGACTAGGAAGCGAAGTCCCGCTCGCCAATCCCCAATCGCTAATCTCCAATCGCCAAACTCCCCCAAAAGACCGGCGTCACCGGGCCTGTGAGCGCGACGCACCAGCCGTCGTCGTTGCTGGTGACATCGACGGTCAGTTCGCCGCCCGCCATCTGGACTGTGACCGGCGACGCGCACTCTCCCCGGTGGATGGCGGCTACCGCGGCCGCGCAACTGCTGCTGCCGCTGGCCTGGGTATAGCCAGCGCCCCGCTCCCAGATTTCAATGGTGATGGCGTGGGAATCGATCACCCGTGCAAACTGGACATTCGTGCGCTGGGGAAAGGCGGGATCGCTCTCCACCCGCGGACCCCAGCGTCGGGCCAGGGATTCATCGATGGCGATGGAGGGGAAGAAGACGCAGTGGGGATTGCCCACGCCCACAAGCGTGGGCAGGCCGAGGGCAGCCACCAGATCGCCGGGCAGCGTTTTTGGCCCCGGCGCAGTGGATGCCCGGCCCAGTTCCGCACGGATGGGTGCGTCTGGGCTACTGCCGTAGGTGATGGGAATGGCGCGCCCGCCGCTGTGGAGAACGCACACCCGTTCCCCCTGCAAAGAGACGTAGCCCACATCCAGCAGATAGCGGGCAAAAATGCGCAGCCCGTTGCCACTCACCTCTGCCTGCGAGCCGTCCGGGTTCCAGATGACACAGGCAAAATGGCCGGGCTGCGCCGCCTCGTCGAGCAGAGGGCCATAGACAATGCCGTCGCTGCCTACACCCCGCTGACGGTCACAGAGGGCGCTGGCCTGGGCTGGGGTCAACCCCCGGGCCAGTTCGGCAGGCTGCTGGGCCGGGTCGAGAATCAGATAATCGTTGCCGAGTGCGTGGTATTTGCGGAACATAACGGGCAGGGGAGAGTGGGTGACCGAAAGGATCATTCGCACTTCGCTGGTCAAAAAGCTGGTTTGGTCTATGGGTCGAACGTTGAGTACAATGGACAAGACAAAACGTCATTGCCTGCCCTGAAAAAAGGACACGGATTCACACGGATAAAATCTGCGGTTTCAGCCGGGTGCCCCCTGGGCGCTGCGTTCCCATTTTCATCGCTGTCTGTGCCCCCAGGCATATTGCCTGATTAGAAAGCCTGACGACAGGATAGCAGAGTATGTGCCGCGCCGCAAACGGTATTGGCGTCTTGCAGATTGCTCAGTCAGCCCTACCCAATATCCAATACCCCGCAGAAGGAATTTGAAAACCCATGAAAGCATTGATGTATCGTGGCCCGTGGGAAATGCCCGTGGAAGATATGGCCGATCCCCAGCCGGGGCCGGACAGAGTGTTGGTGGATGTGAAAGCGGTGGGCATCTGCGGCTCAGATGTACACGGCTATACGGGCAGCACAGGCCGGCGCACGCCGGGGATTGTGATGGGCCACGAATTCGCCGGGGTCATTTCTGGCCTGGGTGATGGCGTGGATGGCTGGGCCGCAGGCGACGAGGTGGTGGTCATCCCCTTCTATTCCGTGGCTACCGGCCCGGACCCCTACCCCATCAACCGTTCCCCCTACCGGCGTATGACCGGCATGGACGAGCACGGGGCCTATGCCCAACAGGTGGTGGTGCGCCCCTCCCAGCTCTTCCGCAAACCGGAGAAGCTCAGTTGGCAGCGGGCCGCGCTCTGCGAACCGGTGGCTGTGACCCTCCACGCCGCCAGTATCACCCCCATCGATCCCATGCAGACGGTAGCGATTGTGGGCGCTGGCCCCATCGGGCTGATGGCGATGCTGTGGGCGCGGATGAAGGGCGCGGGCAAAATTTTCGTCACCGACCGTTCGGCCCACCGCCTGGAACTGGCCGAGGAGTTGGGCGCGGATGTGGTTATTAATGTGACCGAGCAGGACGCGGTACAGGTGATCCGGGAGATGACTGGCGGCGGTGTGGATGTGGCTTTCGAGGCCGTAGGCATCACTCCCACCGCGCAGCAGGCCGTGGACGCCACCCGCAACGGCGGCCAGATTACGTGGATTGGCAACAGCGCCAAGACGATTACTATCGACATGCAGGCCATCGTCACCCGGGAGCTGACCGTGCGCGGCACCTACGGCTTCAACGAAACCGATTTCGCCGCGGCGATTGCGGCGATGGCGGGCGGGCGGCTGAGTGTGGAGCCGCTCATCGAACGGGTCGCCACGCTGGATGAAGGCTCGGAGATTTTTCGTCAACTGGCGAAGGGCGAGAGCGAGCTGGTGAAGGTGGTACTGGAGCCGTAGGGGAAAGTAGCACGAATGAGTACAATCAACACAGGATATCTGACAAGCGAAAGTGAAAAGCTGACGCCAGATACGCTCATGCGCTTGCGCTATCATTCGGTCGTGGAAGGACTCTATCAACGCTTTGGAACGCGCCTCAAAACAGTCGTTTTGTTCGGTTCACAAGCACGGAACGACGCTCATCCCGAAAGTGATCACGACATTTTTGTAATGATTGACAGTTTGCCAGCGGACCCGGTGGCGCGCCAGCGTATTGTGCGCGGCGCGTTGCTGCCCGTTCTCGGTGAATTGCCGGGAGCGATCAGCCTCATCGCCAGGACACCGGAGGAGGTCGCATCCAATCTGACGCCCCTGCTGCTCGACATCTGCGCAGACGGTATCTGCCTCTGGGGATCAGGCGAATTCGAGCCTTATCGCGCAAAGGCGTTGGCTGCGCTCGCCGCCTCACCGCTGCGCCGTCAACGGGTGGGAGAGACGCTTATGTGGGTGTCTCCTCATACGCCGCCGCGCAACTGGCGATTGAACTGGGAGGGCTACGTTGAATACGCTTCAAATTCTGTACGAACATCCTGTGGAATGGAATGACGATGGCCCGCGCACACTGAAGGCTGTGGTCAATCTGGAAGGGACACTCTCCGTTTCCCCCCACTCAGCCAGACAGAAAGCAAACGGCTATCTGGGACGCTATGTGGCAATGTCGATTCAGGCCGACGAACCAATCCTTGTGTGGAGAAAGCATCCCGTCTGGCGGATGCAGTTTGGCCTGTCGTTGCGCGGGCTGGGACGAGTTGCTACACTCGGCACAGTAGAGGTCGATGCCCAGACACGGGAGGTAATCCCTCTATCCGTTGACGAAATCACCCACGTACAAGAGCGCGCCAATGCCCTTGCTCTCCGTCTCACACCAGCAGCAGAAGCAGCAGTCTGATTGTCTGGCTGCTTGCGCTTCGATGGTTCTGGACTATTTGCGCATCCGAGTTGAGTACACGCGCCTTCTGCGTCTGCTACGGATTGGCCCGATTGGGGCTGCATTTGGCAACCTCACTGCGCTGGAAACTTTGGGAGTATCGGTTCTGGTCGATGAAGGAAGATCGGTTGACGACATCACGAACCACCTGCTCTCCGGGTTGCCGGTCGTTGTCTTTCTCGACACGGCTGAACTGGTGTACTGGAATTATGAACATACGGATCACGCAACGGTTGTCATTGGCATCGAAAATGGGCAAGTGATTCTCAACGATCCAGAATTTTCCAATGCGCCACAATACTGCTCAGTGGGTGAGTTTGAATTGGCATGGATGGAAAAGGACAATCTATTCGCTGTAATCTCTCTTGCATAGACGAAAGGCAAAGAAGACCCATGCAACACATCCTCAATGAAATCAAGAAACTCGACTTCCCCGCACCCCTGCCGGACAAACTCCTGGCCGTGCATCAGACCTTCGACACGCCCCGCGTTCACAACATCCACGCGGAGGTGGGCAAGCAGTTGCGGGAGAGCGGCATCCTGGCGCAGATGAAGCCGGGCGACACAGTGGCCGTGGGCGCGGGCAGTCGGGGCATCGCCAATCTGTCCAAAATTGTGCGCGCGACGGTGGACCACCTGAAAGCCGCCGGGATGAAACCCCACATTATGCCCGCCATGGGCAGCCACGGCGGGGCGACTGTAGAGGGGCAGAAAGAGATTCTGGCCGGCTACGGCGTCACCGAAGATGCGATGGGGGTGGAGATTCGCGCCACAATGGAAGTGGTGGAGATCGGGCGCATCCCCGATGGCCCGCCCCTCTGCCAGGGGAAGGATTCGGTGGACGCGGACCACTCGATTTTGGTCAGCCGCATCAAACCCCACACGGACTTCCGCAGCCATCTGGAGAGCGGCCCGTCCAAAATGTGCGTCATCGGCCTGGGCAAGCAGGCCGGCGCAGCGATGATGCACGCTGGCGGCGGGCGCAATTTCCAGCGCTATCTGCAACCCGCGGCCAGAGTCTACGAAGCCAACACCAACTTTCGCGGGGCCATCTGCCCGATTGAGAACGCCTACGAAGACACCGGTCTGATTGCCGGTCTGACCGCGGCGGAGGTGGGGACGCAGAAAGAGGCCGACCTGCTGGAAACGGCCAAAGCCTACCTGGCCCGCATCCCCTTCGACGCAGTGGACATTCTGGTCGTGCGGGAGTTGGGCAAGAACATCTCCGGC
>JACQGT010000523.1 GCA_016199425.1 Chloroflexota bacterium | reverse complement strand
TGGGGGATTTGGCCGGTGCCCGGCCCTACTACGAGCGGGCGTTGGCGATTCGGGAGGAGGTGCTGGGTCCCCGTCACCCGGATACGGCGACGAGCCTGAACAATTTAGGCTCATTGCTGCAAGCAATAGGGGATTTGGCCGGGGCGCGGCCCTACTTCGAGCGGGCTTTGGGGATACGAGAGGAGGTGCTGGGTACACGCCACCCGTCTACGGCGAGTAGTCTGAACAATCTGGGCGGTCTGCTACAAGCGATGGGGGATTTGGCCGGTGCCCGGCCCTACTACGAGCGGGCTTTGGGGATACGAGAGGAGGTGCTGGGTCCCCGCCACCCGGATACAGCGCAGAGTCTGAACAATCTGGGCACTCTGCTGCAAGGGACGGGGGATTGGGCCGGGGCCCGGCCCTATTTCGAGCGAGCGTTGGGGATTGTGGAGGAACGGCTGGGGGCCAATCATCCCAACACGCGGGTGGTGTGGGGCAATCTGGCCGGTCTGCTGGCGGAGATGTGACCCCCACCCTAGCCCTCACCCCCGACCCCGACCCCTCTCCCAGCCGCGGCGTTGGCGGGTGGGGTTGTTGGTCGGGCTGGGAGAGGGGAGTGTGTCGATGGCGATTGGGGCGGGTTTCGGTGTCGGAGGGGTCGATGGCGAAAGAGCCACGCCGAGACACGCAAACATCGCTGACCCCCTCCTCCCCCAGAGCGACCAACACCATCCGAAAGCCCAATGCCATCTCTGGGGGAGGAGGGGGCGTCCCGCCAACGGGACTTCACCCGCCAACAGGTAGGGGGCGGTGAGGGGCCATTGACCGCGAATGGTTGTCAGGTTGGCGGGGCAGCGCCCCTCTGGACGCGGAGCGTCCGCCCGCCGTCCCCACGCGGGAGCGTGGGAACGAGGAATGCTACTCGAAGTACTTCCCCACAATCAGCCGCAGATTCTCCACGGCCCGCGCCGGGACAGCGGCTTTGTTGGTAATCAGCGCGTCTTTCATTGCATCGGCGTATTGGGACGGTCCGATGCCGGCCAGGAGGGCGATGGCGTTGGACACGGCCTGCTTCGCCACCTCGGCGTTGTGGAGGAGGGTGCGGATCACCGCCTCGACGGTCACGGCTTCTTCGGTCTCGTGCCAGACGTCGTAGTCGGTCACGTGGGCCATACAGGCGTAGCTCATCTCCGCCTCCCGGGCCAGGAAGGCCTCCGGCGTCGTCGTCATACCGACGATGTCCATCCCCCACTCCCGGAAGACAAAACTCTCGGCCCGAGTGCTGAAGCGGGGGCCTTCAATCGTCACAAAATTGCCGCCCCGATGCACCCGTGCCCCGGCCTGCTCCACAGCTTTGGCGCAAATCTCGCTCAGCACATCGCAGAAGGGATGGGCCACG
The DNA here is from genome assembly GCA_016199425.1 of Chloroflexota bacterium. Classification (GTDB taxonomy): domain Bacteria; phylum Chloroflexota; class Anaerolineae; order Caldilineales; family Caldilineaceae; genus JACQGT01. Next base: position 5,994 of record JACQGT010000523.1, on the reverse strand, counting down.
CTGACGTGGGCCACCAGCCCGTCGCTGCCCACCGCCGGGTCGTCGAAGAAGCTGAGCGCCCGGCCGTTTGTGCGGTCGAATAACTGGTGGGGGATGACGATATCGCCGGGGTGGATGCGCTCGCGCAGGCTGCCGCAGGCGCTGACGCCGATCAGATATTCCACGCCCAGTATCTTGAAGCCGTAGATGTTGGCCCGCTGGTTGAGGCGGCTGGGGCTGATGCGGTGTCCCCGCCCGTGACGGGCCAGAAAGGCCACCCGCTGGCCGTGCAGTGTGCCGGTGATGTAGGCGTCGGAGGGCGCGCCAAAGGGCGTCTCCAGTTCGATCTCTGCCACATCGGTCAGCGCTTCCATCTGATAGACGCCGCTGCCGCCGATGACGCCGAAACGGATTGGATTGGTCATAGGGGTAAGTCTCCGTTTTGATTGGATGAAATGGGGTGTGCGTATTGCGTATTTCGTATTGCGTATTTCGTAGGCAGGGACAGTTGAGGCACTGAATTTTGAGAAGGGTAAGTGTTGAACCGTTTCACTCACCCGCCAACACAACTTACCCGACCAACAGCACTGCTTACGCAATACGAAATACGCTCAATCCCCCGCCAGACTCTTCGCCAGCAGGGTTCGCTCCTGGCTCTGCTGTCTGTGGCGCAGGATTGTCTCGCCGGAGTAGAGGGCCAGAGCAGTCCAGATGAGGGCAAAGCCGACGGCGCGGGCCGGGGTGAAGGCTTCGTCGTAAACAAAGACGCCGATGAAAAATTGAAGCGTCGGTGCCAGATATTGCATCAGGCCGAGTGTTGTCAGCGTCATCCGGCGGGCCGCAGCGGCAAAGGTCAGCAGGGGAATGGCTGTGACGATGCCTGTTCCCAGGAGCAGGGCTGTGATGTAGGGTTCGCCAGTGAGCAGGGAAGGCGACGCTGGATCGCCGGAAAGAAGCAGATAGGCCAGGGCGGGCACGCTGAGAAGCGTCATCTCCAGCCCCATCCCTTCCAGCGCGTTCAGTCCAGCAGTCTTCTTCAGCAGGCCATAGAAACCGAATGTGAAGGCCAGAGTCAGGGCAATCCAGGGCAGAGCGCCGTAGCTGAGTGTCAGATAGAGCACACCGCCACAGGCAATGGCGATAGCCACCTTCTGTACGGGGCGTAGCCGTTCCCCCAGAAAGATGCCGCCCAGCAGCACATTGACCAGGGGGTTGATGAAATAGCCCAGGCTGCTCTCGACGATGAAGCCCGCATTGATCGCCCAAATGTAGGTATACCAGTTGACGATGAGCAGCACAGCGACGACCAGAAATGTCAGCACTGCCTTGCGGTCCACCCGTCTGATCCAGGTCCATTCCTTACGTACACTCAGAATCAGCACCACCACCGCCAGCGACCAAACCATCCGGTGGGAGAGAACAGCCGCGGCAGAGACGCTGTGCAGTGCTCTCCAGTAGATGGGCAGCACGCCCCACATGCCATAGGCGACGAGGGCGTAGAGAAGTCCGCGGTTCATAAGTACAATTCCTGGTTGCCCCATCGAAATGTGAAACGTGAGAAAGGTCGGATGCTCCCACGTTTCACGTTTCCAGGCCGAGAAAGAATGACTAATCGTGTAGTGCTTGCGCAAATATCAACCTATTGTATGCCCACGCATAGCTGTGGCAAAGTTCTGGGTAGGCGGGATTGTGTGCCACAGGCTGCGGTCTATTTGTCATTTTATTCAAATCGAGTATGATTGTCCCACCCCCCGCTGTCCTCGATCGATCCACGGAGTCATTTCTTATGCAATCACTGCTGAAATTCAGTAAAGCGATTGACGCGATTTCCGAGCGGTTAGGCTGGTTGTCGATGATGCTTGTCGTTTTGACCGTCGCCATCGGCTTCTACAATGTGCTGGCCCGTTATGTGGGGCGCTTTATCGGGATGCAGCTCTCCTCTAACGTCTTTATCGAGACCCAGTGGTATCTTTTTTCGTTGGTTTTTTTCTTGAGCTTTGCCTACATCTTGAAGCATGGCATCAACGTGCGGGTGGACTTTATCTACACCAATTGGAGCAAGCGCAGCAAGGCGCTTCTCGATTTTTGGGGCCATCTCCTCTTTCTTCTCCCCTACTGTCTCCTGGGTATCTGGGTGACAATCAATCCGGTTATCACCTCCTGGACCCAATGGGAGCAATCGCCGGATCCCAGCGGGCTGCCCCGCGCCCCCATCAAATCCATGATTATCGTGGCCTTTGTGATGCTCCTGCTTCAGACGATTTCTGAGCTGATCAAACTGTGGGCAGTCATCCGGGGCGAGGATATCGTTGTCGAAGAATTGGAACTCGACGCACCCCTCCGCATCGAATAGCTTCCCAGCAGTAGTCGGTTTACCAAAGCACTCCATCACTGGGGGAGGAAACTTTCATGGGCTTTGAATGGCTCGCCATCGCAATGTTTGTCTTTTTCTTTGTTTTGATTCTCTACGGCTATCCTGTGGCCTTTTCCTTCGCCGGTACAGCGATTGTCTTTGTCGTGATTGGTGTAGCCTTTGGCGCATTCAACCTCAATCTGTTGAAATTGTTGCCCAACCGCTGGTTTGGCACGATGTCGGATTTCACTCTGCTGGCGATTATCTTTTTCGTCTTTATGGGCGCGGTCTTTGAAAAGTCCGGGCTGGCCGAGCGGCTGCTGACGACCGTTGGCATTCTACTTGGCCCCATGCGCGGCGGGCTGGCCCTGGCCGTTGTGCTGGTGGGTACTCTGCTGGCCGCGGCCACGGGTGTGGTGGCTGCCACTGTGATTGTGATGGGTCTGCTCTCCCTGCCCATTATGATTAAGTATGGCTACAACCACCAGCTTGCCACGGGCATCATCACCGCCTCGGGCACAATGGCCCAGTTGCTGCCGCCCAGTCTGGTGCTGGTTGTCCTCTCGGACCAGATCGGTGTCAGCGTGGGCGATCTCTTTTTGGGCGCGCTCTTCCCCGGCCTGATCCTCTCCGGGCTGTACGCGCTCTACGTGCTTCTCATCGCCTGGCTGCGTCCCCAGGACGCGCCGGCCCTGCCGCCCGAAGCCCGCACTGTCCAGGGCGCGGCTCTTTTTCAACAAACAATGGTAGCTGTTGTGCCACCCGTGCTGCTCATCTTCGCTGTGCTGGGCAGCATCTTCTTCGGCATTGCCACCCCCACCGAAGCCGGCGCGGTGGGTGCGATTGGTGCCTGTATCCTCACCGTCATCAACCGCAATATGAGTTGGGGGCTGATCAAAGCCGCGGCCCGTTCCACCGCCAATATCACCGCACTGGTGATTATGATTCTCTTCTGCTCCACCCTCTTTGGCCTGGTCTTTGACGGGCTGGGCGGCCAGGAATATATCAAAGGGTTGCTGCTCACTCTGCCCGGCGGTTTCTGGGGCTTTATCATCGTTGCCAACATCGCCATCTTTCTCCTGGGCATCAACCTGGAATTCATCGAGATCAGCTTTATCGCCATGCCCCTTTTTGTCCCTGCAGCCCGGGAACTGGGGGTCGATCTGGTCTGGTTTGGCGTGATGATGGCTATTAACCTGAATATGGCCTTTATCTCCCCGCCCGTGGGTTTCTCGCTTTTCTATCTGCAGAGCGTCGCCCCGCCGGAGGTCAAGACCATCGATATCCACAAAGGCGCGCTGCCCTTTATGGTTTTGCAGGCCATCGCGCTGATTATCGTCATACTTTTCCCGCAGACCGTCAGTTGGTTGGTGAACGCTGCCGGGTAATCAAATTTTTTGCAAAAAAGGAGAGGGTGGCCCGGTCCGGGCCACCCTCTCCTTTTTTGCAAAAAACGAATCGGAGCTTACGCACCAATCTGCGACTGGTAGTTCATCATCGCCGTCTCGGCCAGGCGATGCCAGGGCTGGATGCTGTCGCGGAAGACTTTCCACTCCTTGAAGATGGAGCCGAAGTCCGTGTCCGAGGCTGCGAAGCCGTCGAACAGATCGAAGGACGCGGCCTCCGAAGCCTGCATCACATCGTCCGGGAAGGGCAGCAGTGTCACGTCCGATTCAGACATCAGTTTCTGCAGGGCCGCGGGATTCTTGGCATCGTAACGAGCCATCATCGACACATTGGCCTCGTAGGCCACGGTCTTCAACACTTCTTTGTACTCCTCGGGTAATTTGTCGTACTCGCCCAGGTTGATCTGGATTTCCAGGGAAGGACCCGGCTCCCACCAGCCCGGATAGTAGTAGAATTTGGTCACTTTGTGGAAGCCCAACTTTTCGTCGTCGTAGGGGCCCACCCACTCCGCTGCGTCGATGGCACCGGTCTGCAACGCCTGGAAGATTTCGCCACCGGGCAACACCTGCACATTGACGCCCAGCTTGTCCATCACCTGGCCGCCCAGACCGGGAATGCGCATCTTCAGCCCTTGCAGGTCGGCAACCGACGCGATCTCTTTGTTGAACCAGCCACCCATTTGCACACCCGTATTGCCCGCAGGGAACTGGATGACGCCAAACTTCTCTTTATAGAATTCCTGCAGCATACCCAGACCGCCAGCCTCGTAGAGCCAGGCGTTCTGCTGGCGATCAGTGAAACCGAAGGGCAGGGCCGTGCCAAAGGCGGTTACCGGGCTTTTGCCGATGTAGTAGTAGGAAGCTGTGTGGCCGATGGGGACAGCGCCCTGCTCGACCACATTCAGCACTTCCAGGCCGGGGGCCAGCTCACCTGCGGCCCGGGCCGCAATCTTGAACTTGCCACTGGTCAGCGCGGCCACCCGTTCGGCCACCAACTGCGCGCCGCCGAAGATTGTGTCCAACGACGGCGGCCAACTTGTCGCCATCTGCCAGTCGATGGTGGGCAGAGACGGATTGTCGGCCACGGCCTGTTGCACCTGAGCGGCGGGCAACACGCCGGGCTGACACGCAGCCAGGCCCGCAGCCGCCACAGTGCCGACTGCGCCTTTGGCCGCCATACCCAAAAATTGTCTGCGATCCATACACTTCACTCCTTTGGGATTGTGTAGATGAGAGAATGCATCAATGGGCCGATGCGCGCCTGTTGTAATGGGGGGGGATGGCGTTATTGTAACGGGTTCGGTGGCATTGTCAAATGCAGGCAAAGATGATGGGATGAGGAGATGATGGGGTATGTGCCTGCCCCCATCATCTCCTCATCCCATCATCCCACTCCTTACGGCACTTCCCACACCACCATTTTGTCTTGGCCTTTGGGTAGATTGAACGGATCGCTGGCTACGAGGACCGCCCCATCTTCCCTATCCAGGATGGCCCAGCGGAACGGACCCGCGTCGTAAAGCTCCTTCCCCACCCACCAGCGCTGATAGCCGTCAACGACACTCCCCTGCCAGCCGTCCACCGTCTGCCACTGGCCTTTTTCGTTCTTCCACTGCACCGCCGCCCATTTGTCATTGAACTGGCTGCCCGCGCGCAGAAGCAGCCGCGCACCTCCTGCCGGCGCGCCTTCGGACACAATGCGCCCGCTTGACGCGGATAAGCCACTGCTCTGGCTGGAGGGCGGGGGAGCGACTGCCGGGCCACTGCTGTTGACCACCGCGCCGCCGCCTGCGCTCGCCGTCTCCGCGGGGATCGCGCCGCTGGGGCCTGCATACGTAGCGGTGAATGTCGCCTCGCCGTTGACGCGCACGCTGTGTCGAGCCGCGCCGCCGTCCGACCAGCCATTGAAGCGCAGGTTGCCCGGCGCGGTGGGCGGCGCTTCCATCGTGCGCGCCGCGTTCTGGTAGGTGCGTACCCGGAAGGGGGTTGTGTAGTTGCTGCCCGCGTAGCTCACCGACAGCCCGCTGGGGACTGACTGGAAGGTCAGTGTCGTCTCTTTGGGCAACAGATTGACGCAGTTTTGGCTGGTCAGCCCGCTACTGTCTGTGGCGGTCAGGCAGAGTTCCAGGTAGACCCCATCGCCGTGATCGTCGTAGACAAAGCTGCCGCTCTCACCGCTGGCAGCGAAGTAGTCCGAGTGGATGTGCTCGTTGTGGTGCAGATAGACGGACCAGCGCAGCGCGCTCGCCGGGATCG
>JACQGT010000522.1 GCA_016199425.1 Chloroflexota bacterium | reverse complement strand
CCGGCGGTAGTACATTTCACCTTGTCACCCCTTCATCCTGTCATCCCTTCTCCCCCTCCAGCCACCAGTAGAGCGCGGCGGAGGTGTGGGGAATCCCCGGCATCTTCGGCGCGACCGCGCAGCGGAAGAAGAGGTAGCGCTCCAGACTTTCGGCCAGGAGGACAGTGAGAAAGAGAAAGACGGAAAGAAAGAGCGATCCGGTCAAAGAGAAGCGGGCCAACAGCAGCGCGATGGGCAAAAAGACGCCGCCCATCACCCCCAACACAAAGCGAGAGTGGGTGAACTCCGGCAAGACCCCCTGCATCAACAGGACTGTGCGCTTCAGCGAAGTCAGGCCCTCGTCACGGCTGTGGGCGAAGATGGCGGATTCATAGAGCAGCTTGGCAGTTGTCACCACAACCAGCAGTCCGCAGAGCAGAATCCCCGGGGAGGTAAGGGGCAACTGGCCGTGAAATTCCTTGCTGGCGACGAGCACAGGCAGGGCCGCCGCGCTGCCCAGCAGAAGCAGAGTGGCGGCAAAACGCACGGCGGGTTGGCTGCCCCGCCAGAAGGGGCGGGGTGTAGCCCGGTAGACCATCACCGAACAGAAGACGAAAAGCAGCCCAGCGCCGACCAACAGCAGACTCGCTGCATCGCCAACCCATCCGGGCAGAACGGCGAATGATCCGGCCAGGGCTGGCGGCAGCAGTGACGCCAGCCCCAGACCGGTATAGAGAGTGGCGAGCAGGAAATAGCCCAAACCAGCCACTGTCTCCCGACTCAGCCACGACGTGCCCAGGCCCAGAAAAACCCGGAAGGCATATTGGGGGCGTCCCAGATGGAGCAGCGCCAGCCCCAGACCCAGCACACCCGATCCCCAACCTGCCAGTGTCAGCGGCAGAGAGACCGCGGAGAGCGAACCGCCCGGAAAGAAGACATTCCCCATCACAGTCAGCAGAAAGAGGCCCACCGATAGTTGGGTGAAGATGAGCATAAAAAGCAGGGGAAACTCGGCGTGGGCAGGCTGGATGTTGTAGTGATCCCCGGCCTGCATCTCTGCCCCAACGCCCCGTCCGCCCCGATAGCGGGTGGTGGGGTGGGTGACAGACGAGTCTGGCGCGCCGGCCACAGCCACAAAGCCGTCGTGGGCGCTCCGGGCTTCCGCCTGTTCCACCAGCACAATGCGGATGGCGTCGGTAGGGCAACTTTGCACGCAGGCGGGAGCCATCCCTTCCGCCAGCCGCCCGCTGCACAAATCACACTTGCGTACAATGCCCAGCGTGGCATTATACTGAGGCACTTCGTAGGGGCACATAAGAATGCAATACTGGCAGCCGATGCACTGGTCGTCCAGATGTTTGACGATACCGGTGATAGGGTCCTTTTCGTAGGCCTGCACAGGGCAGCCCAGTAGACAGCCGGGATCGACGCAATGATGGCAGGCGGTGGTGATGTGCTGCTGCAAAGATTGGGCCGCGGGCGCAGCGTAGCCGGGAATCTCACAGGCAGGCGTTTCGGCAAAAGTGGCCGGGTCGAACAGTTCGATGGGCCGGGTCTCGTATTTGGGCAGAAATTGACCGCTGCTGCGCTGATGGACCAGCCCCACCGAACGCCAGGTCTCGTTAGCGTCCAATCCATTCAGATTGTGGCAGGCGGTGACACAGGCCTTGCAGCCGGAGCAGTTGTCCAGGTCCACTTCGAAGGCGTACTGCTGGCCGGGTCCGGGAAGGGAGAGGGGCAGCAGGTCACGGTAGCGCCTTTCCTGTCCGTCCAGCAGCCCCGCGCTGTGCAGACCGGAGAAACGGTCCACCGCGGTCTGGGCCTGTTCGTTTAGATAGAAATCAATCAGAGTCGCTTGCGTTGGCATAACAGTCCAAAGAGAGAACATGGATTACGGAATTTGCGGATTTTGAGAATCGGGACACAGATTTCGCAGATGAACGCAGATTTCCGCCGATAGAATCCGTGGAAATCCTTTCCATCCGTGCAAATCCGTGTCCTTTTTCTATATTTCTCAGTCCGCGCCTGCGGCGGCCGCCGCCAGCCGTTCGGCCATATCTGTCGCCGCCGAATGCTCATCCGCTGGGGAGAAGCTGACGGCAAAGGCCAGGAAGGATGAAAGCGCAACAATACTGCCCAGAATCAGCAGGGCTGTTGGCCAGGACAGGGATTCGGCCTTGAAGAGAAAGCCGAAAGCCACAGCGCCAAAGTTGCCCCCAGCGCCGACGATCCCGGAGACGGAGCCAAGCGCTCGTTTGTTGATAAAGGGCACAATCGCATAGGTGGCACCTTCGGACATCTGCACAAAGAGGCTGAAGAGAACGAGAGACCCAATAGCAATAGGCAGGAGGGCCATCTGGGAAAAGAGCATCAGAGCCAGCCCTTCCAGAAAGAGGACGCCAAAGAGAAAATAGACCCGCCCAGCTAGGCCGTGGCGCACGACGATTTTGTCGCTGAAAAAGCCGCCGGCGGTGCGGGCGAAGATATTCATCAGCCCAAAGAGGGCCGCGACAGTCCCCGCCGCGGCCAGACTCAGACCGAAATAGTCGAAGAAGTAAAGAGCGGCGATGTTGTTGATCGTCAGCTCCACACCAAAACAGGCAGCATAGATGAAGAAGAGGGCAAGCACCCGCCGGTCTTTGCACGCTTCCCAAAAGCTACCTTTGGTGGCCGAAGCCGCGGGCATCTCACCCTTCGCCCGCAGTTCGTCAAAGTTACCGTCAGGCGCGTCGGTAGTAAAGCGGGCGTAGGCAATACCTGTCAACAGCAGGGCCAGGCCAGGGATAACCATCGCCATACGCCAGCTCATTGCTGCGTTCAGCCCCAGGCTGAGGAGCGCAGCAAAGAGCAAAGGCATGACAATCTGCGTAACGCCGCCGCCCAGATTGCCCCAACCCGCGGTGGTGGCGTTGGCCGTCCCCACCACATTGGGCGCAAACATCACAGACGAATGGTATTGGGTGATGACAAAGGAAGCGCCAATCGCGCCGATGGCGAGGCGAAAGAAGAGGAAAGAAGTATAGTCGTTGGCCAGACCGATGCCCATCACCGGTAGAGAGCCGAGAATGAGCAGCCACGTATAGGCCCGCCGCGGTCCAATGCGGTCACAGACCCAGCCAATGAGCAGACGGGCGACGATTGTAATGGCGACAGAGGCGATAATCGTATTGCCGACTTGGGTTTTGGTCAGCCCCAACTCATCCCGCACAACCGCGGTGAGGGGCGCAATGCCAAACCAGCCGAAAAAACAGAGGAAGAAGGCAAACCAGGTCATGTGAAAGGCCCGCATCTGGGGTGTCTTCAAGCTGAAGAGATCGATGCGCGTCGCTTTATTTTTGAAGTTCATATGTGCTCCTGCAACTGTGAGAGATAGACAATTCGCTTTGGTCCTGCAACCGCTTGCAAAAGGGTAGCAGGAAACGAATTCGCTTCACAGTTGCAGTAAACACGAGGTTTGCATGGATGAATTTAGGCAAGATGCACAAGCAAGAACTATTTACCCTGGATTTTAGGAAATTTCTGTAAAGGTTGATCAAGAGAGATAGCAGAATATTGGGCAATGCGCACAAGAAGAATCGACAATACAAAACGTGAAATCTGAAACCAATTCTTTGAGCATTTCGCCAAACTCTGGCATACTCCACAGAGTGTGCCTGCCAACCGGGAGCCAACTCTATGCCTATCTACGAATACGCCTGCCAAAGCTGCGGCGCGACATTTGACCAACTGTGGCTGACTGTGCGGGCCGCGGCGGAAGCAGCCGCGGCGGGCAAACAACCTCCCTGCCCCGCGTGTGGAGAAGTGGATACCCAGCGCATCGTCTCCCAGGTAGCTGTGCTGGGCGAGCTGGGCGGCTTGACCCCCGGCGAGCAGCGCGCATCCAATGCACAGGAGACGGCTCGCGCCGAGCGCATGTCCTCCTTTTTGCCCAAAGAACAGGTCCAGCAGTTCCAGGCCAACCGGCAGAAGAAGCGAGAAAGTGGGAAATGACGACAGTCGTCGCCCGACGTCTGCTCATCAGCGGCCACGTCCAGGGCGTCTTCTTTCGGCAAAGTACACAGAATCAGGCCCGTCGCCTGGGCCTGTCCGGGTGGGTGCGCAACCTGCCCGATGGCCGGGTCGAGGCCAAAGTCTGGGGCGACGCCGAGGCCGTCAACGCGCTGGCCCACTGGTGTCACACAGGTCCGGCCAACGCGCTGGTCACAGACGTTTCCGTCGAAGACAGTGCGCCAGAGCCGGGTGTCACCGGGTTTCGCATCCGCTAGAATAGTGTCTGTTACGTAGGGGTGCAGCAAGCTGCACCCCTACAGCAATCCATCAGATTCACTCAACCTGCGTTCCATCGTGAGAAAACAATGCAAGGCCAAATCCCTTTCGGCGTCGCCGACTATTTCTGGGAAGAAGCGCTCCAGCGCCAGGAGTTGATCGCCGATCTGCTGGCGACCTTTCGCGCCTGGGGCTATGGCGATGTGATGCCCCCAGCCTTTGAATACGCCGCCTCCCTCAGCGCCCAGGCCAGCGCGGGTCTGCAAGCCGAGATGTACCGCTTTCTGGACCGGGACGGCAGCACCCTGGCTCTGCGCCCGGAATTCACCACACCGGTGGCGCGTCTTGTGGGCACCCGTCTGCACGACTGGCCTATGCCCCAGCGCTTCTGCTATGGGGGCAGCGTCTTCCGCTATGTGGACCCCCAGGCCGGCCGCCAGCGCGAGTTCTGGCAGGCGGGGGTGGAACTGTTCGGCGCGCCTTCGCCCGACGCCGACGCGGAGGTGCTGGCCCTGACCGCCGAAGCGATGGCGGTGACCGGTCTGGCTGACTACCGGATCGTCCTGGGGCAGATGCGCTACTTTGGCGGTCTGCTGGCCGCGCTTGATCTGACACCGCCCCAAACCGAAGCGCTGCACTGGGCCATCGAACGCAAGAGCGAACCGGCCCTGGCCGATTTTCTGCGCGAGACACCCCTGCGCACGGGTCAGCGCCAGGCCGTGGAGGCTCTGCCAGGGCTGAGCGGCGACCCTTCGACAGGCTCAGGACACCGCGACATCCAGCGGGTGATCGACCAGGCCGAGCGCCACTGCCTGAACACGGAGATGCACCGGGCGCTGGTCAATTTGCGGGAGATTGTCGATGCGCTGGCGGGCTACGGGGTTCTGGGCTACGTTGTCCTGGACCTGACCGAAATCCGCTCATTGGGCTACTACACGGGCATCAGCTTCGAGGCCCTGGCCCCGCAGTCGGGCTTTTCTATCGGCAGCGGTGGGCGCTACGACGATCTGGTGGCCCATTTCGGCCCGGCCCAACCGGCCGTGGGTGTAGCTCTCGGCGTCGATCGTCTGCTTCTGGCCCGCCAACGCCAGGCGGGCGCAACCGTCACACCCCAGCCTGTGCGCCCCCACGCGCTGGTCATCACCAACCGCAACCCGGCGGCGATAGCCCAGGTACAGGGCTGGCGGACCGAAGGCTACCGGCTGCAAGTGGAGGTCAACGGTCGCGGGTTGAGCGATGTCCTGGCCCACGCAGTACAGATCGGCGTGGGCCAGGTGTTGGCGTGGGAAGAGGGACGCTTCGTCGCCTATCGCGCCAACGCCGACGGTCTTTTCGCACCCAGCCAGGGGGAGATTTCCTTCGATGAGTAATACCGCCACCCTTGCGCCGGACACCGAGAAAGCCGTCGAGAGCCGCCCACCCCTACTCTTTGCCCTGCCCAAAGGCCGGCTGGCCGACGAGAGTCTCGACCTGCTGCAACGGGCCGGGCTGTCTGTGCCGGTGGATACCAACAGCCGCAAACTGGTGTTGCCCAGCAGTGACGGCAGCATCGGTTTTGTGATGGCGAAGCCCTGGGACGTGCCCACCTTTGTAGAGTACGGCGCGGCGGACGTGGGCATTTGCGGGCTGGACGTGCTGCGCGAGAGCGGGCGTCGCGTCCACGAACCCCTGCGCCTGCCCTTTGGCTACTGCCGCCTGAGTGTAGCCGGACCCAAAGATCGCCCGGACACGCCCCTGCGCTACGCCAGCCAGCCACGCATCGCCACCAAATATCCGCGGCTGGCCCAGGAATTTTTCCGCCAGCGGGGGGTCAACGCTGAAGTTATCGGGCTGTCCGGCTCGGTGGAATTGGGGCCGGTGCTGGATATGGCCGATCTGATTGTGGACATTGTGGAGACGGGCAACACCCTGTGCGCCAACGGGCTGGTGGAGATTCGCACGATTCTTGAGGTGCAGGCGGTGCTGATTGTGAATCGGGCGGCGTATCAGTTGAAGAGCAGGCAGATTCAGGGGCTGATTGAACGAGTACGGGAAGCAATCTGAGATGATGGGATGATGGGGAAACCGTACCCATCATCTCATCATCCCATCATCTTTTTGGGTAAACAATGGCTGAAATCATCGAATCCACAATCATCCCCGGCGTGAAGTTTGCCAAACTGCGCGCCTTTGCCGACGAACGCGGCCGCTTTGTCGAGACCTTCCGCAAAGAGTGGTTTCCGGAGCGGACGTGGGAACGGGTACAGACCAACCGCAGCGACTCGAAGGCCGGTGTGCTGCGCGGGCTGCATCACCACCGCCATCAGGTGGATTACTGGTATTGTCCCGCTGGCACAGTCCGGGTGGTCCTGGCCGATCTGCGGCCTGACTCGCCCGGCTATCTGAAGACGGAAGTCGTCGAGATCGGCGACGCCAACCAGATGGGCGTCTTCATCCCCGTCGGCGTGGCCCACGGCTTCGTCGCCCTGACCGACGCTACGCTGACGTATATCGTGGACAACTACTACGACGGCGCGGACGAACACGGCGTAGCCTGGGACGATCCCACCCTCGCCATCGACTGGGGCGTCAGCGACCCGATCCTCTCGCCGCGGGACAGAGGGAATCGGCGACTTGCGAACGGCGATTAGCGACTGGGGATTCATCTCGGACGACCTGAGACTTCCCGTTCGCCAGTCGCTAATCGCCGTTCGCCGATCCTCTACGCCCTCCCCAGCACCGACGCCAGCAACGCCATGCGGATGTACATCCCGTTGCGCATCTGGCGGAAGTAGGCGGCGCGGGGATCGTCGTCCACGCCGTAGCTGATCTCCCCCACCCGGGGCAGGGGGTGCATGACAATCATCTGCTCTTTGGCCTGGGTCAGCAATTCCTCGTCCACCACATACAAATCCTTCACCCGGTCATAGGCGGCCAGGTCGGTAAAGCGCTCCCGCTGCACACGGGTCACGTAGAGTACATCCGAGCCAGCGATGACGTCCTGAAGGCTCTCCACTTCGTCGTATTCCTGGCCGGAGCCTCGCACCACATCCAGCACGTCGCCGGGCATACGCAGGATCTCCGGGCTGACAAAGCGGAAGGTGACGCCGTAATTGACCAGCAGTTTGGTCAGGCTGTGGACTGTGCGCCCGTATTTCAAATCACCCACCATTGCGACGGTCAGCCCATCGACCTTCCCCAACTCCTCTACAATCGTAAAGAGATCGAGCAAAGCCTGGGTGGGATGCTCGCCCACACCGTCGCCCGCGTTGATCACCGGTTTGGCCGCATAGCGAGCCGCAGTGGCCGCCGCGCCCACTTCCGGGTGGCGCAGGACGATCACATCCGAGTAACTTTCCAGAGTGCGGATGGTGTCGGGCAGGCTCTCGCCTTTGGAGACAGAACTGTACTGCACATTGTTGATGGGGATGACCTGCCCCCCCAAGCGCATCATCGCGGCCATAAAGCTGGAACTGGTGCGGGTGGAAGGCTCGTAGAAGAGGTTCGCCAGAATTTTGCCCTGGAGCAGGTCCGCGCCGCCAAAGCGCTCGACCAGCACGCGCATTTCGTGGGCGACGCCGAAGATGTAGTCCAGTTTGGTCCGGTCAAACTGGCTGACGCTAAGAATGTCCTGCCCGGCAAAGGAAGGGGTGGGCAGGGATGGGTGAGATGGTCGCATAGTAGCCTCCTGGATTGGAGATTAGGGATTGGAGATTAGAGATTAGCGACTGGCGAGTGGTCATGTCCCAACGAACTACCCAATCTCCAATCCCTAATCGCTAATCGCTTCTTTCACAAAAAAGCGACGGAGCAAATGCCCCGTCGCTCTGTCAAGCTGATTGAAACAACACTGCGCCGCTGCCGGGTTCGGCGAGAACCCGTTCCCCGTCGTAGACCTGTCGCCCGCGCAGGATCACCTGTTCCACCCGGCCAAAGACGGGTGTGCCGGCGAAGGGCGTCCAGCCAGATTTTGTGCGCATGCGGGCGTCGCTCAGTTCGTAGCGGGCGTCTACGTCCACATCCACAAAAGTATCGGGCTGGGTGGGTAGGCCGTAGATGCGCATCGGGTTCTCCACACAGCGCAGCAGAATGTCGTCCAGACTCAGCCGCCCGGCGTGGACCGCTGTGAGCAGCAGGGGCAGCAGCGTCTCCACCCCCGGCACGCCCGGCGGCGGCGTGGCCTGGGCCTTCTCCGCCAGTGTATGGGGCGCGTGATCCGTGGCGAAGATGTCCACCAGCGCCAGATTCTCCCACAGGGCGGTCACGTCGTCCGGCGACGCCAGCCGAGGCCGCATATCTCCCCGCGTACCCAGGCGGGACAGGTCGTCGCTGCTCAGAAAGAGATGGTGGGGCGTCACTTCACAGGTGACTGGGTAGCCCCGCTCTTTAGCCCGGCGGATCAGTTCGATCTCGCTGCGCCGGGTCACGTGGACGACGTGCAGGTGTACGCCGTAGAGATGGCTCAGATTGAGGCAGACGGGGAGCATCAGTTCTTCGGCGTGGACGGCGACTGGGGATCGGCGATCGGGGACTGGGGACTGGGGATCGGCAAGTGTCGATTCACTACCTGCCACCTGCCACTTGCCACTTGCCGCCTGCCACTTGCCACTTGCCGCCCAGGTGCGGAAGAATCGATGGAGCAGGCCCAGGTCTTCGATGCGTAGACTGCCGAAGGTCTCGCTGACGTAGATTTTCAGGCCGCAGGCCCGGTGGGCGATGGGAAGATAGGCGTCGAGTTCGCTGGTGGTGGCTCCGACGAACAGTCCGACATCACAGACGGCTTTGGCCGCGGCCAGGGCAGCTTTGGCGGCAAAACGTTCTGGGGTGTCTGTGGGCGGAGCGGTGTTGGGCATATCCAAAACAGCTGTGACACCCCCGGCCAGGGCCGCGGCTGTCCCCGTATAGAAATCCTCTTTGTGGGTATAGCCCGGCTCGCGCAGATGCACGTGGGCGTCGATCAGACCTGGCAGGCGCACAGTTGCCAAAATACTCTCCCTGATTCCGGGAATCGGCCACAAGTTTTCTCGGCTTTCCTGTCATCGTCTGGCCGATTCCCGGAATCGTAGTGATGACCAGTGGACAAACGATCCGATTTTACTCTATACCAAAGCGTCCGCCAAATAAGAGAGGAAACGAAT
>JACQGT010000502.1 GCA_016199425.1 Chloroflexota bacterium | reverse complement strand
GGTGGTGGGCCTCGGCCTGGGCAAAGAGTTCGCCCAGCCTGCCTTGGGTGCGGATCTGGTCGATCTGCTTTTGCACGTCTCGATAGCCCGGTGCTTGGGACTGGATGGATTGCAAGGCTTCCAGCGCGGCGGCACTCTCGCCCTGAGAAAGCTGTACCATTGCCTGATCGTAGGCTGTTGCCAGTTCGATCTGGCGCTGGGCCTCGTTATAGCCCTTCTCGGCTTCTGGCGAATCGGGCTTCTTCTCTAGCACTTGCCCGAACAGTTCGGCGGCCACCACGTAATCGGCGCCACCCAATGCGGTGCGCGCCTGGTCGATCAGTCCGTCAATCAGCGAGCGCTGTAACTGTTGCTCACGCGCAGGGACTACGACCCGGTTGTAGACGCCCCGGCCACCGATCCCTAGCACAACCACCAGAAGTGCAACCAGCGTATAGGTGATCCGCTTGCGGGTGACCAGAAGACTCAATGAAGAACGGCCCTGTGTTCCCCTTGTCCTGATGCCGGCTTTCATTCGTGCATCTTCCAGCAGGGGCACGATGACTGAGCGATGCTCCGGATTCTCGGTCAGCATCCGTTCCAAAATTTTGATTGCCGGTTTCCAAGAGCCTTCCTGGACATAACGTGCAGCTTCTTGAAAGCCCAGATCGGTTGAGTAAGCAGCCATTCTTGTAATTCCTTTGGAGTCATCCGATCATCTGTGCGATCGTCTGTGCGAGCATCCTATACAGCAGCATTTGTAACATTTATTATTGTACAGGAGTTCGTCACCAAATGCTCTCTTACGTATGTACTACTCCGTATCGGCATTTTCTCGTCCGTATCGGCATTTTCTCGTAACTGCTCGGCCTATCAGAAGCGGACGCAGAAGAAGTTCGACTTTTGCCAAAAGTCGAACTTCTTCTAAAAATCTGCGTCCCTTTCCTCGTGGCTGGCTACCCGCCAAATGCTTTAAGCACACCGGGAATCGATGGGCCAAGCAGAACGGCAAAAAGCGCCGGGAAGATAAAGAAAGCGATAATCGGCAGCATCTTGAGGGGCATTGTGGCGGCCTTTTCCTCCACTTTCTGTCGCCGTAGCTGGCGAATCTGTTCGCTTTGGACGTGCAGAATATTGCTGATGGAAATGCCCAACTGGTCGGCCTGGATCAGCACGGCAATGAAGGTGCGTAGTTCGGGCACATCCACCCGATTGGCCAGATTGCGCAGGGCTTCCATACGCCGCACCCCCATACGCATCTCATGCACCGCCCGATCCAATTCGTGGGTGAGTGGATTGTCCCAGCGTTCGGACAGACGTATCAGGGCAATGTCGAAACCCAGACCTGCATCCACCATTGTGGTCAACATATCCAATGCGTCTGGCAAGGCTCTAGCAATCTGCGTCTGGCGCTGACGAATGCGGCTGCTCAACCAGAAATTGGGCAGATAGAGACCCACAATACCGCCCGCCAGCGCAAAGAAAATAGCCTGGCCGCCGGCCATCCCACGCATAGAAATCAGATAGATGGCCGTGAGGATCGCCGTAGCAACCGCGGCCAACATTTTGATTCCCAAAAAGTCGATGACAGCCAGATTGGCCGGATTGCCGGCCATGCGCAGTTGCTGGCGCAGAATGATCAGGTTGCCGCTGGGCGTCATCCTGCCCAGCCGGGCCAACAAATTGCGGCCAAAAGGACGCAGAACCCGCTCCATAAAGTTCAGGGTCTGCCCTGTTTCCTGGTAGTCGCCCCGGTAGGACTGGTTCATTTCGTCCAGCCGCACGCGAACCTCACGAAAACGCCGTTCTTTGTAGACGCCAAAAAGAACGGCGAGAACAGCCAGGCTGATGAAAGCCGAGGCCAGGCCGAGCAGAATCGTTGGGTTGAGCGAAAAGAGAGCGTATAGTTCCATTTTAGACGTCCATTTGGGTCAGTTTGTTCATCAGCAGCAGACCAATCCCCATACTGATCACCGCACCGATGGGGATGGCGTACCAGGGAAAGACAAACAACTGCATTATATATTCTGGATTCACGAACAGCAGGAGTACCGCCACCAAAAAGGGCATGGCAGCCAACATATAGCCGGTCCCACGCTGCATGCCGGTCATTGTGCGGATGTCCCCCTGCAACTTCACCCGATCCCGAATCGTACCCGCAATGGAATCGAGAATGTTGCCCAGGTTGCCGCCCACTTCGTTTTGGATGTTGATAGCTGTGACCACCATCAGCAGGTCTTCGCTTTCCATACGCTCAACCAGATGGGCCAGGGCCTGTTGCAGGGAATAGCCCAGGGATGTCTCATTCACCACCCGGCCATACTCGTCTTTGCTGGGAGAGGGCATCTCCTGAGCAACAAGCTGCATGGCCTGGAGCAGTCCATAGCCAGCGCGCAGACTGCCCACAATCAGACTCAGCACATCGGGCAATTGCCGCTGAAACTCGCTTATGCGTTTGTCTTTTTTGCGCTTGAGCCAGAAGCGCGGTCCAAAGGCAGCCAGGACTGCAAGCGCCAATCCCGCCACAATCGTCTTGGCAATCAACACGCCCAACAGCAGGGAGCCACCGATCAGCCCGATGTTGATGGCCATAAACTCGGCTGTGGTGACTTGTGCTCCAGCCTGGGCCAGTTCCATGGCCAATTTGGAGCCAAATTTGGCCTGGGTCAACTGCCGATTGACTCGATCACTCAACCCCGCGCCGGAGCGCATATCGTCGCCATCAAACTCGTCCTGTTCCAGCCGACCTTCCACATCTTTATCCGGGCCGACGATCTGGAATATCGCGGCAAAGATGACAATAATTGCGGCCATAACGACGAGGGTGATGAGTATGGGCATAGACTTTCTCTCCTGTCACTCTATAGCTACAAAATCCCAAAACGCCCCAAATACCAGGCAATAATCGCTGGTCCATAAAGCAGGGCAACCATCGCCCCCAGGGAGAGATAGGGCGCGTAGGCCATTGTCCCGCGCCGGCCCACCCGGCGCAAGAGCAGTAGAAAAGCCGCGCTCACGCCACCCAACCCAATGGCGGCAATCAGCGCCACTGAAACCTCAGGAAAGCCGACCAGAAGACCGATCAGACCAGCCAGCTTTACATCACCCGCGCCCAGCCCGCCGGGACGCAGCAGAAAGAGCAGAAAGAAGCTGGCAAAGCCAACCAGAGCGCCGATGACCGCACTGGCAAAGGAAAGATCGGGACGCACAGTAGCCAGTATCAATCCAACGCAGGCCATGGGATAGACCACAACATTCAGCACACGCCGGTGTTCCAGGTCCACCACCAAAATCAACAGAAAAAGGGCGAAGAAGAGCCAGAGCATCCAATCACGCGCAGGGGAAGCGACGGTTGGATGCTCTGGGAATGCGAACAGATAGCCGCCAAAAAGGCTGGACGCCACAAGAACCCCGGCCCAACGCCGCCAGTGGCGAACAAGCAGCGCTGGGGAATCGGTGCGGCCATAGGCTGGCAGCCAGTCCGCCAGCCAGTTCACAGCCAGGCCGATGAGCAGACCGACCAGTAAATTGAAGGCTAACCCGTACTCGTTCATTGCAGATAATTTGCTCTCGCCGGGTCCGTGACCCGGCGTTGTTTGGTGGGTATCCGCCGCCGGTCACGGACCGGCGGGGAGCAACCATAGGTAACGGTTTTCGCTCACTCTGGGCGGATTGCCAATCCGCCCTACGCGGAGCTGCCGCGCAGTTTGAAGGCCAGACGACCAAAGAGATTCTTGGCCGATTCGCCTTCAGCTACTTCCTGTTTGCGGGGGAAGAGTGTCTCCGCCAACGCATACAGACGCCTGGACGCCACACTCTTGGGGCTGCTGATGATAAAGGGAATCCCCCGGTTTAGAGAGTAGGTGACCAGCCCCGGATCATCGGGCACAGCCAGCGCTACTTGCATATTCAAGCTCTGGCTGATGTCATCCAAAGCCAGCCCGCCAGGCAGCCCGTCACGATTCACAACCAATTGAATCTTTTGCCGGGGAAAGCCACTCTCTTCAGCCGCGCGCAGAAATTGGCCGCAACGACGCAGGGATGTGATCTCAGGCGTCGTCACCAACAATATCTTGTGCGCTTTGGTCAGCGCGACGGCTGTCTGGTTTTCGAAGATAGAACCGGCGTCAATAATGATGACGTCGTTATAACGACGGGCGATGTACTGGGTCAATATGCCCAGCACCTGCTCAAAAATCTCGGGTGTTAGACGATCCGCATCTTCCAGTTTCTGGCTGCTGGGGAGCACACGCAGGCCGCTGCTGTGCATGGAGAGTACACCCACCACCAGGTCTGCATCCATCTGGTCGCCGTGTTCCAAAATGTCGCTGATGCTAAAATCTGTTTGTAGATTGAGCGCGGTGGCCAAATCGCCCAAACTGCCCCGCCCGTCCACCAGGACAACATCCTTTCCCGTGCGTTCGCGGATCGCCAGCGCCAGGTTGACGGCCAGGGTCGTTGTGCCGACTCCGCCCTTGGGGCTGACAACCGTAATAATCTCGCACTTGGGCAGATGGGTGTTGACGTCGAGTTGGGCCTGACGGCTGCGTCGAATCGATTCCAATTGAAGAAGTTGGCTGACCGCGCCGATCACATCCGCATCGTTCAGTGGTTTGGTCAGAAAAGTCCGCGCACCGGCCAGCAGTACTTCTTGAACATAGGCGACAGCCGATTGTTCGGTCATGGCGATGATGGGCACGGACGGAAGCAAAATCACCAATCGCCGCACTGTCTCTAAAGAAGAAGCATCGGAGACTTTGGTGTCGACAAGAATGATGTCAATCTCTCGATTTTCCCGCCCGGCAATCTGCAACGCTTCCTGAGAACTGTTGCTGAACTGAAGCACGAAGTTCCGTTCCACGGCAAAGATGTGTTGAATTTGGTTGACAGTTTCATGTCCATCGCTGACAACAAGCACGTAAAATGCGTTATTTTTCATGGTTCACCTGTGATTGCGCCATCGTTGATTTGGAGACTCTCGCCCTCAAGAATCCGTGTGTTTCGGCTGGCAAAGTTGAATGGGACATCGAGATCGAGCCGGAAATAGTCGATCAAAAATTGCTCGTCTACAGGCGCCACGGCCAAAAGGGAGTTATTGCCCGGAGAGCGCAACAGAATATCCATTGGAGCGCCAGCATCGACCAAAAATTTGAGGATCAGCGCCTCCTGGGGGGCGACGGCCAGCAAAATCGCATCCGGTGCGGGAGAGATGCCTTCTTTGGCAAGAGAGCGACTCATCAGCCCCTTGATTTCCAGGTTTTGCAAACTCAAAAAGGTGGTGGGGCTTGCAGCGGCCGCCACATTACCATTGGCATCCTTATAGGCAAACTCGCCCGTATAGGCGATGTCAATGTGTTGGCCGACGGCCAAGAGTCCCAGTTGACCGGCCAGGGCTGACATGGGCATGCTCACCAACACTTCGTCCTGCCTCATTGTGTAGAGGAGAGGAGAGTTGGGGTCCGTCGGGTCGGCCAGACGGGGTGTGACCAGTATCTCACCCAGGGTGACGGGAGCAAGTGTCATCTTACCGATCACATCTTCGATATGTGCCACATATTCTTTGGGCGCCATCGTCGCCGGTACATCCAGCAACGTGACCATTCCCGTGTTGATGGCAACGAAAGGGGCAATATCGGCCACGGCCACGATCACCGACACAGTGGCCGTATCTTTCTGTTCCGCCACACTGGCCGCTGTCGCCAACTCATTGACGACCTGAAAGGTCATCAGCCCGGCCAGCAATGCCAATAGAATTCCTGAAGTCAACCAGAGCCAACCCCGTCGCTGTTTCATTGCACTCTCCGCTTACTTTTTCCGGTACAAAGCCCCACGGTGAGAGAATCTCCGTCAACTATGACGAGGGGAGGGAGGGCATCGCCCTCCCTCCCCTCGTCATAAATAGCCTCCACTAGATTGTCTGCCCGCATGTGGTTGACTAGAAGACGAATTTTCCCCCCAAAGTCTCGAGGAAGAGGCTGATGTCATCGCCGAAGATAGTCATACCGGCAATAGCGACGACGGCGACCAGCGCAATGATGAGGCCATATTC
>JACQGT010000498.1 GCA_016199425.1 Chloroflexota bacterium | reverse complement strand
GCGAACTCTTTTTCAAAGGCAACACAATTGGGGCCGAAGGCGTGGTTGCTGCCACGCAGCGAGGCCAATACATACGCTTCGTCCACCCCGTCGATGGGCGGCCACGGCTTGATGGTTTGGGGCGGGATGGCTGGTTCGCCGCCAAAAATTGCGAGTTTGTTGTGTGTCATTGTGGTTTACCTTTAGAAGCGCGGCACATCTACCCAGACGCCGCCCTGCATGGCCGCTTCGTGGGCGCAGATGCCCGGCGCGGTGAAATCGATGGCCCGGCTTACGTCGATGGGCGGGCGGCTGTTGTTGTCAATGGCGGCAATGAAATCGCGCGCCATAAAATATTCCGACGAGCCGTGACCGCCCGCCAACATCTCTGGGCTGGGATTGGGGTCAACCGTTGGGCAATCGATGGCCTGCGCGCCGGACTTTTTGTCCATCTCACCTTCGATGTACAAACGCCCTCTTGTAGACCCCCACCCGCCCTCGCGGCCATTTTCCACAAAACCCTGGGTGCCGTAGAGCGAGTAGAAGATCATCTCCGGGTGGCGCGGGGCCACCTGGCTGCGCAGGATTTTGATGGTCGATCCCTTTTCGGTCTGGAAGAGGCCAATTTCCATGTCGAGGAAGCCCAACCCCTCTTCGTTGGGATAGATGTTTTTGCCCGCATGGGCGCCGGTGGCTTTGACAATGCGGTCGTCCATCAGAGTCAGCAGCGGCCCCAGGCAGTGGGCGCAGTACCAGATGGGGGCGCGCGGATAGCGCCAATGGCGCTTGCCGGTCTGCGGGTCGATCAGCAGATCGACGATCTCGTGCATATATTCACCCTCGGCGTGGATAATCTTGCCGAGCTTGCCCTGATCGATGAGATTTTTCCACTCGCGGATGTAGTGGAAGTAGCAGTAGTTCTCGGCCATCATATAAATTTTGCCCGTGCGCCGCACAGTGTTAACCAGCCGTTCACAGTCGGCCAGGGTATAGGCGGCGGTCTGTTCACAGAGCACGTGCTTACCGCTCTCCAGGGCGGCAATCGACTGGGCGGCATGAAACTCGATGGGTGTGGCGATAACCACAATGTCCAGCGGCGCGTTGACAAAATCGTCGTAATTGGTGAAGAGTTGTCCATCGGCCAGCGCAAAGTCGCCCGCCAAACGAGCCAGCGCGTTTTCGTCCAGATCACACAGCGCGGCCACCTGCACCCGGGGATGGCCGGCCAGACTGCGCACCAATCCGCTGCCCCGGCGCAGCCCCACAAACCCGACCTGCAGATTGTTCGACATTTGTCGTTCCCTCCCGTGAATATAGTTGTTCAGGTGTAGGGGCGCTTGCTTGCTGCGCCCGACACACGAGACGGGCGCAGCAAGCAAGCGCCCCTACAGGAAAAATCTTTACCTGAAAAACGATAGCTCTTGCCGCAAGAGTCTTACTTCAGCCCGGTCGTTGTAATGCCCTGGATGAATGTACGCTGGGTGAAGAAGAAAAGTATCATCACCGGCGCAATCATAATGGCCGAAGCCGCCATCAGCATCCCCCACTCCGTGCGCACCCGCCCCAGAAAACCGTATAACCCCAGGGCCAGCGTATACTGCTCTTTGTTGCCCAGATAGATGAGCGGGCCGATAAAGTCATTCCAATTGGCCAGGAATGTAAAGAGAGAGACGGCGGCCAATGCCGGGCGGGCCAGGGGCAGAATAATGCGCCAGAAAGTCTGGAATTCATTGGCCCCGTCAATTTTGGCCGCGGCCGAAAGCTCCTGGGGAATCGTCAGGAAGAACTGACGCAGCAGAAAGATATAGAAGGCATTACCGGTGAGCGCCGGCCACGTGAGGGGGTTGAACGACCCCACCCAGCCCAGCGCCCGAAAGATGAGAAAGGAGGGGATCAGCGTGACGCCGCTGGGGATCATCAGCGTGGCGATCAGCACAAAAAAGAGCGCATCCCGCCCCGGCCAGCGGATACGCGCAAAGCCGTAGGCCGCCAGCGAACAGGAGATCATCACGGCGACGACGTTGAAGACCGCAATGTAGAGGGTGTTGCCAAAATAGCGAAAGAAGGGGATAAAAGTGGTGGCGCGCAGATAGTTGTTCCACTGTGCGGGCCGGGGAATCCACTCGGGCGGCAGCCGGAAAAGCTGCTCCGGGGGTTTGAGCGAGGTGGAGAGCAGCCACAAAAAGGGGATGGAAAAGAGCAGCCCCAGCCCGATTAGCACCAGATGGATGGCGAACTGTTGCAAGCGTCTCTGACTGCTCCGGGTTTGAGAGGCTCCCGCCCTGCCCGCGCGACGCTTGTTTTGGGTGGAAAAGCTCTGTTGTGCCATCAGCCGCTCTCCCCTTCGTAGTAGACCCAGTATTGCGCGGTGCGGAAGACAAGAAAAGTGATGGCGAAGATCACCGCAAAGAGCAACCAGGCCATCGCGCTGGCATAGCCCATTTTGAAGTAGCTAAAGGCGTTGCGGTAAAGCAGCATCGCATAGAAAAGCGCGGAGGAGAGCGGGCCACCCGAACCGCCTGTCAAGACAAAAGAGAGGGTGAAGGCTTGAAATGTCCCGATAATTCCCAGGACCAGATTGAAGAAGATAGTCGGGGTGAGCATAGGCAGAGTCACGTGCCAGAGCTTGCGCCACGTGGATGCGCCGTCCAGGTCTGCGGCTTCGTAGAGATGCTCCGGGATGTCCTGCACTGCGGCCAGAAAGATCACCATCGCCCCGCCCACCGTCCACAGGGCAATCAAAATCAGCGAGGGTTTGGTCCACATCGGGTCGGTCATCCAGCCGATAGTGGGCAAACCAAACCTGCGCAGAGAGGCGTTGGCCAGACCGAATTGGGTGTTGAGCATCCACGCCCAGAGTACCGCTACCACCACATCGGGCACAATGCTGGGCAGGAAGAAGACCGTGCGGTAGAAGGCCATCCCGCTGATTTTGGCGTTGAGGAGCAGGGCCAGCGACAAGGCCAGGAGCAGGCTGGCGGGAATAAAGACGCAGACCAGAAAGAGCGTATTGCGCACGGTGATCCAAAAGAGGGGGTCGTGCGTCAACAGGTCGCGGTAGTTGGTCAGACCGACAAACTGGGCGGGCGACACAATGTCGTAGACGGTGAAGCTGTAGTAGAAGGAAGAAACGATCGGGTAGACGGTAAAAACCAGCAGGCCGATCAGCCAGGGCGAGACAAAGAGCAGACCGTTGCGCAGGTCTCGACGCACGGCAGGGGTAAAGCGCCACACCTGCCGACCACTCCGTGCTCGCAGCAGTTCTTGGAATGCGGCCATCACATCACTCCAGGAAACGAGAGGAACAATAGTAAGACAGTAAGACAGTGGGACAGTGACTGACTTACTGACTTACTGTCCCACTGTCCCACTGTCCCACTGGCACTCACGCCGCCATCGCCTTATCCAACTCGGCCTGGACGTTCGCCGTCACTTCATCCAGCGCAGCCTGGGAGGTCATCTCGTCACGCATGACCAGATCGTAGACCCGGTTTAGCTCGTCGGAATAGTAGCCGCCCACTGGGATGGTGGGGAAGAAATTGGTGGCTGCTGCGCCGGTCTCAGCAAAGACGTTGAGATAGTTGGCGATGCGATTGTCCGCGCCCATCTGCTCGCGCAGTCCAACCTCCCACTCGGCCAGGGCCGCCTTGACACAAGGACCGTTGAGCGTCTTGTACCCCATCAACGCTGCCTTGTCGATAAAGGCGAAATTGATAAAGTCCCACGCCTGATCCAAATGGGGTGAATCCTTCGGCACCGAATACATCCAACCGCTGATGGCGTAATTCTTGCGCTCGTCCGCCGTGCCATTGGGCGTGGGCCAGAAGGCGACGCCGTAATCGATGTCCGGCGCGTGCTGGTCCAGGGCCTCAAAAGTCCAGAAGCCATCAAAGAAGAAGGCGGCCTGTTTGGTCGAGAAGGGGTTGCCCGCCTCGTAAGTGCCGGGGCGTTCGGAAAAGGCGGCCAGTTTGTTGACATCCAGCAGCTTCACATACTCGTGCAGCCAGTCATAGACTTCCACATTGACGGGGTTGTTGGCCGTAATCTTCTGGTTGACCTCATCGTAATAGCCGCCACCGTGAATGAAGCTCCAGTTTTGCTGGTGGCCGGGCCGGGGCATATAGCCGATCCGTTCGATCTCGCCGCTGGCGTTCTGCGTGAGGATCGTCTTGGATTGATCGATCAATTCTGCCGTCGTCATGGGCGGTTTCTCCGGATCGAGACCCGCATCGCGCATGGCGTCTTTGCTGTAGAAGATGCAGATGTAATCAGCACCGCCGGGCAGGGCATAGAGCTTGCCGTCGTAGGTGGAACTATCGTAGATCGAAATCAGAAAATCATCCCGGGTGTGACCCGCTGCCTGCACCCGATCGGTCAGATCGAGCAGCGCGCCTTTGCGCCCCAACACCGCCAGAGCGCCCGGTCGGATATGATTACAGTCCGGGGGCGTCCCCGCCGCAATCAGCGTCGTCAGTTTGGTCTGCCAATCCGGGTCAAAGTTCCAGTCCACGATGACATTCGGGTTGACTTTTGTGTACTCGTCGCCGATCACAGTCATCAAATTGTTGTAGATCTCACCCCAGTTCTCGGCCAGCACATTCAGGTGAATCACCTCGGCAACGGGTGCGGCCACTTCACCGCCACCGGCTGCGGAGGGGGCGGCGGGTGCGCCGGCAGGGGCACAGGCGGCCAGTGCAGCGGCACCTGTCACCAACGCGCCCGCTCTCAGAAACTCACGACGGGAAAGGTTGCTTCGCTTCATCTTTTCTCTCCTTTGGCTACGTGACAAGAACGACGAACGGCGTACATCTCACTTGTAATGCTCTCGCATGGCCTGATGATAGGGCAGGGCCAGAATCTCCTCCAGGAGCGCGCCCGCCTGCTCGACAGAGCGCGTCCACGGGTCCATCAGAATCAGTTGCAGCAGTGCTTCTTTGCTGCCGCTGGTGTAGGCTTCCAACTCCAGATTGACCGGGGCCACCCGCTCGCGCAGAATATACGACTGCAACGCGCTGGGCAAAGGTTTGGTCTGGATGCCTTCGATGCCCCGTTTGCTGACGAGGGTGGGAATCTCCACCTCAAAGTCGGCCGGCACACCGGGCACGAAGTTGCCGCTGTTGAAAATGTTGGCGATCAACACCCGGGGAATGTCACAGGCAATGGACTCGATCAGCGGCACCATCACTTCGCCGGACATGCGCGGCGGGAAGTGTTCGGTCATGCGCACAAACGGATCCGCGCTGATCTCTCGGATTTCGACCACTTCCTCTGTCACGTGCTGAAAATGGCGGCTCCACCAATCCTCCGGGTCTTCCTGCCAGCGCGCTTCGGTGGCCGCGTCCGTGTGATACCACCAGGGCCAGGTGCCGCCGCCGGGTGTAGCCGTGTCACCGATGGGGAAGACGCCGAAGCGCCGGTAGAGATCGATGGCTTTGCGGCCGACACTGCTGCTGGGGCGATTGTGTTCCCGCCAATAGTTCTCGGCCTCCGTTTCGATCCAGCGATCCAACAGGGGAAAGACGTCTGCGCCGTTGTGGTAGAGATGGGTAAGCCAGACGAAGTGGTTGACGCCAGGAATCTCGAAGGTGAGCTTTTCCCGGTCCAGCCCCAGCACCTTTGCCAAATGATAGACGGCGCTAAAGCCGTGGCAAAGCCCTACCACCTTGGCCTGGGGATAGGTGCGGCCCACGTGGGTGATGCCGGCCAGAACCGGGTTGGCGACCATCAGATGCAGGGCGTCGGGACAGAGTTCCAGCATATCCTGGGTGACAGAATCGAAGAGACGCAACTGGTAAAAATTGACCCAGAAGGCTTCGTCGTGCATCACGTGATAGCTGCCACCGAAGCGATAGCCGTGTTTGCGTGCGATGGCCAGCCCGTCGCGCAGCCGCTGATGGTTCGCCACCAGCGCTGTGTTGACAACGAAATCCGCGCCGATCAACGCCTGCCGCCGGTCAGTCGTGCGTTCAATCGTAAAGTCAGCGCCCACCTCCGCGGCGTAGCGGGTAGTGAGGGCGTAGACTGCCTCCAGCCGTTGCGGGTCGATGTCCATCAAACGGATGCGGCTGCCGTGCAGATTGGGCGTCAAGCAGAGATCGCGCAGTACATTGAGAGAAAAGACGGCGCTGCCCGCGCCGATTAAACAAATCGTGGCCGTCATCCCACACCCTGGCTTTGTATACGCTATTGGTTGATTTTGGTGGATTTCAAATTCTCTGCATACAGTATACAGCAAAAAACAGGCATTTTTGCAGACTTCTGCGATTTTAGCAGGTGTTTATTGACCTGTCAAGTACAAATTTGCCACCAAACATTTGATTTCAGAGATTTTTCATCGTATACTTGTATACAAAACACATGCAGCGTTTGAGGACGTTGGACAAATGGCAGGAAATTGCCCAATTCCTCGCCAACACTGTATACTTTTGCGCGCCATCAGGATCAGGAAGAAGTTCGACTTTTGGCAAAGTCGAACTTCTTATCTCTTTCCCACGTGGAGTCTTGTATGAATTCGTCCTCGCTCGAGGCTGTCTTTGCCAACGGAATTTCCCAGAGTCGATCCATCCGTTATCGCGAATCCATCTACGCAGCGATCAAAGAGGCGATTCTCTCCGGCAAACTGCTGCCCAATCAACCGCTGGTGGAAGAACAGTTGGCCGCCTCGCTCAACGTGAGCCGCACGCCCGTGCGCGAGGCGCTGACGATTCTGGCACACGAAAATTTTATCGGACCCCAGGGCGGACGCGGCCTATATGTGCGCAGTCTGAGTCGCCAGGAATTTGTGGATATCTTTGTGGCCAACGAGGCGGTAGAGCCATATCTGGCCCGACGCGCGGCCTTGTTGGCAAGCGAAGAACAGTTGGCGGATATCGCAGAGGCCCTCGACCGCGGGGATGCCTGCGCCGCCGCGTTGGATACAGCGGGCTTCCTGCGCGCCTCGCGGGACTTTCACGGGCGCGTCGGCACGGCAGCCGGCAACACGCCCCTGGCCGGCTTTGTGTTGAGCAACGAAGAGCGCACAGATATGTACTTGCTCAACTACGGGAAAGTCGTCAATGGAGAGCAGATGGAAATATCCAACAACGAACACCGCGCGATTCTGGGCGCGCTGAAAAACCGCGACCCGGAAGCCGCGCAACGGCTCGCCATCGTCCATGCCCAGTCGCTGCGTGAACGCTTTGCCGAGCTGTTTCAACCCCTGGCTGAGGAGTAGGAAGAAGTCCGACTTTTAGCAAAAATCGGACTTCTTTCACTTCCAACGCTCACCTCCGCTTCGCCCAAACTTGTGCTATACTTCTCCCTTACCAGCCCAACGCAGCCAGTGATAAGTCCCTTTTCCCACTGGCTATCACCGCATTGTATCTGTTTGCCCCAGCGGCCACCTGATGACCTTTGCACCCCCAACGCTTCCTTCCTGACGCGCCAGATGGAGCATCTTCTTCTTCTCTGGTTTGACCGATTTAGCGAAATGGGCAGGATAGAGGGTACACTGTCAAATATCGACTATCTTGCCAATTAATTTCGGAGGAGTCTTATGTCTGGTCTACTGCTGGGCGCGCATATGTCCATTTCTGGCGGGGTGAGCAACGCACTGGACGCGGCTGCCGCTGCCGGCAGCAACGCAGTGCAGGTCTTCACCAAAAACAACCGGCAGTGGGGCGGCCCGCCTGCGGACCAGGCAGACGCGGCCCGCTGGCACGAACAGATGCCCGCATTGGGTGTAGAGTATGCAGTCAGCCACGCCACCTATCTGATCAATCTGGCCTCGCCCAAGGATGACCTGTGGGCCAGGAGCATCGGGGGGCAGAAGGACGAATTACAGCGCGCCCAGGCCTACGGCATTCGTCACGTGGTTCTCCATCCCGGCGCGCACACGGGCAGCGGCGAGGAAGCGGGGCTGGCCCGGGTGGCGGCGGCGCTGAACCGCCTCCATGCGGAGTTGCCGGAATGCGCTGACACCCTCACCCTACTGGAACTGACCGCAGGCCAGGGCACGTCGCTGGGCTACTCTTTCGGCCAATTGGCGGCTATCATCGCCGACGTGGAGACCCAGGAGCGGGTGGGGGTCTGTGTGGACACCTGCCACGCGCTGGGCGCGGGCTACGACTTCCGCACGGCCGAGGGCTACGCGGCGATGATAGGGGAGATCGAAGCGACGATTGGCCTGTCCACCGTCAAATGCTGGCATTTCAACGACAGCAAATTCGACGTGGGCAGCCGCAAGGATCGCCATACCCACATCGGCGAAGGCTTTGTGGGGCTGGACGGTTTCAGCCACATCCTCAACGACCTGCGCTGGGACGGCATTGGAATGCTCCTGGAAACGCCCAAAGACGAAGACGGCGACGGCAACGACGCCCGCAATCTGGCCGCCCTGGCCGGGCTGGTGGACGATCCAACCCGTGTCCCGCCGGGATTGCGGGGATAAGAGATTGGAGATTAGCGATTGGCGATTGGATGCCTCCCTGCCAATCGCCAATCGCCAATCGCTAATCTCTAATCCCCAATCGCGGCTGTTGGGGGAGGCGGTCTGCGCAGAGTCTCCGGCACGAGAGTCCCCAAGGCCAGGGCCGCGGTCAGACCGATCCCCGCAATCACAAATGTCGCCAGGGAGAGGCCCAGCAAACCGGCCACCCACCCCACAACAATCGGACCGCCGCTGGCACCCCCGTCCCCGATCAGCCGCCACAGCCCCAGAAATTCGCTGCGGGCGTCGTCTGGCGCGAGATCGGCCCCCAACGTCATCATTGTGCCGGACCCCAGCCCGTTGCCAAAGCCGATGAGCGAAGTTGCCAGCAGCAGAGTGAGGAAGCTGCCGGTGAAAGGAATGAGCGCCATGCCCAATGCCTGGATGGCAAAGGAGGGCACGTAGGCGAATTTGCGTCCAAAGCGATCCATCACATAGCCGGCGGGATAGAACATAACCATATCCACCGCCGAGGAAAGCCCTACAATCAGCCCGATCTGCGTTACATCCAGCCCCAAAACGTCGGCAGCGAAAAGTGGCACAACAATGCCCCGGCCCGAGCGGATCATCTGGGCAAAGAGTTGCCCGGAACCGGCCGTCAGCAGAACCCGGTAATTCTCGCGCAGCACCTGCCACAGATGGCCCGTGTGTCCGCGCACACCGCCACGTTTGGGGGCGCGCTGGCTGCTTTCCATCAAAAACCAGGCCGGGAAAATGAGAGCAAGCAACGCCAAAAGGGCATAGAGGAAGAAAGGGGCGCGCAGCCCAAACGTCCCGCCCAACGCGCCGCCCACAACGGGACCCACGAACGACCCCAGGCGGTTGATGCCGCCGAAGATGGCAATCGCCCGTCCCCGTTGGGTAGAGGGGGCCGCTTCGGCCAGGTAGGCGTGGCGAGAGATGTTCCAGAGGGTGCTGGCAAAACCGACAGAGACAGCATAGAGGATAAGTTCGTAAACCGAAGAAGCCCACGTGAAAGCGAGGGTGCCCAGAGCCATACCGGCTATGCCGATGAGCATAGAGCGTTTCAACCCCAATCGCCCCACCAGCGCGCCGGCAGGAACGTCACCGATAATCATACCAATCGCGCCAGCGGCCACAACCAATCCAATGATTCCGTAGGAATTGACGAATTCATCGCGGACGAAGATGGGAAGAACGGGGAGCAACAGACCGCTGCAAAAGGCGAGGATCAGCGTCGGCGCATAGATGGCGAGGATAAGCTGGCGCTGCACGGGTCATCTCCCTGGGTTGATGGTGGAAATAGCGGACGCAGATTCAAAAGATTGAAACAAAGATCAGCGCAGATCAATTCCAATCATGAAAATCTGCGTCCCCTCTTCTTTGGTTGGTGGCTATCTGAAATTGTTCAATTCTTGATCAAAATCGCTTTAGTAGCAAATCAGACAGCCGACACCTAACAGGTGTGAGACGGACCCGTACGCGATTGTCCTATCCCGGATGGCGTGACCGTTTGCGTGGGAGATGGGAGCGGGTTACAATTCCAGTAACGACTGCCACCTCATCCACCACCAGAGACGAGGCCCCAATGAACAATCGATATGTGGATTCTCACGTCCATTTTTGGAACCCCGGCGTTATCGACTACCCCTGGCTGTCCGGCGCACCGGCCATCAGTCGCCCTACTTTTCCCGCCGATCTGGACGAAACCCGCCAGGGACTTTCCCACGAGTTGGCCGGGATTGTCTTTGTGGAGGCGGACTGCGCGCCGGAGCAGGCGCTGGCTGAGGCGGAGTGGGTGACTTCCCTGACCAGCCAGGAGCCGCGTATTCGGGGGATTGTGGCCCACGCGCCGTTGCAAAAGGGCGAGGCTGTGCGGGATGAGTTGTCCGCGCTGCAGGCG
>JACQGT010000497.1 GCA_016199425.1 Chloroflexota bacterium | reverse complement strand
TATGCCACCTTATGCAATACCCAATCCGCCTACCCCCGCAATCCGATCTCCCACACCCGCGGATTACACACATCCTTCGGTTTCTGCCCGCTGAAGAATTCCAGCACCCGCTCCACGGCCATCCGTTCGATGCGCGCTCGGCCGGCGTCGGTAACCGAGGCGCTGTGGGGGGTGAGGACGATCTTGGGGTGGAAGCGGATGGGGGCGTCGGCGGCGGGCGGCTCCGGGTCGAAGACGTCGATGCCCGCGCCGGCCAGTCTGCCGCTGTCCAGGGCCTCGATGAGCGCGTCGTCGTCCACCAACGGACCGCGCGCTACGTTGATCAGATAGGCCCCGGTCTTCATACGGGCGATGGAGTCCCGGTTGATCATTTTGTGGGTGGCGGGGATGCTGGGCGCGTGCAGGCTGAGGAAGTCGGCCTGGGCCATCACCTCCTCCTGGCTGAGCAGTTCCACGCCCATCTGGGCCGCGGCCTCGGCAGAAACGAAGGGATCCGCGCCGATGACGCGCATCCCTAGCCCCGCGCCGCAGATGTGGGCCACCCGACGGCCAATACGCCCCAGCCCGACCAGGCCGAGGGTTTTGCCCTGGACTTCCGTGCCCATCAGTGCGCTGCGCGCCGGCCAGCCGCCGGACGACGTGCCCAGATGGCCGGGGATGATGCGCTTGGCCACGGCCAGCAGCAGGGCCACGGCGTGCTCGGCGGTGGACTCGGTGGGGCCGTCCGGGGTGTTGCAGAAGACAATGCCCCGCGCGGCCGCGGCGTCGCCGTCCACATTATCGATGCCGATGCCCGTGCGCACAATAAAGCGCAGGTTGGGCAGACTGTCGAAGACTTCGCCCGTGTAGGGGATGGTGGCCCCGGCGAAGATAGCCTGGGCTGCCTGCGCGCTCTCCAACGGCGGCTGGCCGGGGATGGGCTTCAGGTGCGCCACATCCGGGGGCAAGAGGGAAGGCGCGTCGGTGAGCATTGGGATTTCGTACCAGACGTGGGTCAGTTGCATGGCGTTGTCCTGAGAGGTGACGGGGGAAGGTCGAAAGAATGGCTCTCTGCGGAGACAAAAACGGCGGGTGACGAGAAGAAGCAAAAGCCAAGAAAGGAGGTGTCAGCGCCCAGTCTGTCTCCGCAGAGGAAGCCTGTTGGCTATTGTACCCGTTTCGGGGCGAAGGGGCAAGGCTTCAACGCCGTGGACGGCGCTGTTAAAGCAAGAAATCTAGCCATCTTTCTTTGTGACTTGGTGGTTGTTGTTTGGTACTGACGTTACCCCAGCGCCACAACGAAAGCAATGGCGTGGGTGCGGTCGTGGCTCAGGCTGACGGACCACTCGCTCAGCCCGTGAGCTGCGGCCAGACGAGCAGCCGCGTTGTGCAGCCGCAAAGAGGGTGCGCCGCTCGTCTCGTCCCGCACCACTTCCAAATCAGTCCAGCCGATGCCCTGCCGCCAGACGCCGGTTTGCAGGGCTTTGGCCGCGGCCTCTTTGGCGGCAAAGCGGGCGGCCAGGGATTCAACCCGTGTGCCGCAGTGGGACAATTCCCCGGCGGTGAAAACTTTCGCCAGGAAGCGCTCGCCGTGGCGTTCCACGGCCTGGCGCACCCGTTCAATTTCGATGAGATCGACGCCGGTTCGCAGGATCATTTGGCCCAAAAGAAAGAACACGGATTGACACGGATTCAGGAATGGCTCCACTGCAAAGAGCCAAAGAGTACACCGCGGAGGGACCGCGGAGGCACGCGGAGATTTTCTCCTAATTCCTCCGCGGTCCCTCCGCGAACTCCGCGCCTCCGCGGTGAAATACTCCTAGCGATTCAAGACCGGAAGCGGTAGGTCATTTCTCCATCCGCTCCGGGACGATAGTGGCCGTAGATCATTCCCCGGCTGTTGCGCAGGAGAGGCAACAGTTGGTGTAGATCGTCCACCAGGGGCAGGGACTTCACATCGGCCAGGGCAACCCAGTGCAGACCGCCTTCGCCGCCGGAACGGACGGTGCGCTCGTCCGTGTGCCCAGTAAAGACAAAAACAGCCACACCGCTGGGCGTGTCCCCGTCTGGGTGGACGGCGATGTTGATCAGCCCGCGCAGGGTCAGGGCCACATCTCGCAGCCCCGTTTCCTCGGCCAATTCTCGGTGGGCCGCGGCCAGGAACTCTTCGCCCGCCTCCACGTGGCCGCCGATGCCGTTGTATTTGTTGGCCCACAGGCGTTTGGCCGGTGCGCCTGCGATCAGCAGCATCTCCTCGCCGCCGCTGGCCGGGTTGATACTCGTCACGAAAATCAGCGTGCGGGGCACCACCTGATAGGGTCCACTCTTTCCCGGCCCCACGCCCTGCTCGGATGCTTGCATACGTCACCCTTTTGCAATGAAAGGACACGGAACCGTAGGGCGGAATGGTATTCCGCCCTACATCCGTGAAAATCCGTGCTATCCGTGTCCTTCTTTTTCTTCAAAGCCGTGGGCCCGGGCGACGACGTAGAGCGGGCGCTGTTTCACTTCGTCGTAGATACGCCCCAGATATTCGCCCAGAATGCCCAGGAAAATGAGCTGAATGCCGCCGAGAAAAAGCACCGCCACCAGAGTAGTAGCCTGCCCATAAAAGGCATTGTTGCCAGAGAGCCGCAGGCCGACAGTAATCAGAACACCCACGAGACTGATCATAGCCAGACTGAAACCAAACCAGGTCGCCATGCGTAGTGGCACATAACTGAAGCTGGTGATAGCGTCTATTGTCAGCCGCACCATTTTGCGCAAGGGATACTTCGTCTCCCCCGCGAAGCGTTCGGCCCGCTGGTATTCCACGCCGATCTGTTTGTAGCCCACCCAACTGCTCAGACCGCGCATAAAGCGGTGGTTCTCACGCAAGGTGCGCATAGTCAGCACTACCTGGCGGTCCATCAATCGAAAGTCGCCGGCGTCCAGAGGAATGTTTACATCGGTGATGGAGCGCAGAAGACGGTAAAAGGCGTTGGCGGTCCACAGTTTGAAGAAGGACTCGCCCTGGCGGTCGGCCCGCACCGCGTAGACCACTTCGTAGCCTTCCCGCCAGCGGGCCAGCATTTCTGCGATGACCTCCGGCGGGTCTTGCAGGTCGGCGTCGATGATCACAACCGCGTCGCCTTCCGCGTAGTCCAGCCCCGCGGTGATGGCAATCTGGTGGCCGAAGTTACGGCTGAAATCGACCAGTTTCACCCGGGGATCGGCCCGGTGCAGGTCCAGAAGCATCTGCACGGAACGGTCCCGGCTGCCGTCGTT
>JACQGT010000542.1 GCA_016199425.1 Chloroflexota bacterium | reverse complement strand
GGTATTGGATATTGGGTATTTCGGCGATACGGCCAATATCCAATACCTCTACTCTCGCTTCTTCCACTGATACTCCCGGATGCCAAAATCGGTGACGACAAAACCGAGCTTCTGGTATACGCTTCTCCCCATGGGTGACGACCAAATCCATGAATTCGCATAGCCCCGTTGCCGCGCCGCCTGCAAAGTGGCGCGGGTGATGGCGCTGCCGTAGCCCTGGCCGCGCAGCGCCACAGGCGTGGAGATGTTGTAGGCGCTGGCGCTGCCCCCTGCGATCAATAGTGTGGAGGAGGTCACCGGCTCGTCTCCCAGATAGCCGACGAAGTGGATGGCCTGGGCGTCGTCCCCAAAGCCGTGGCGCAGGTAGGCGGCGTGGAACGCGCTGTAATCGCCGCCGCCGAATCCTCTGGCGTTGATCTCCACCCACACATCGAATTGGGCCTCATCCGCTACCTGCTCGACGTGAAAGCCGTTGGCAACCGGCACATTGGCCGGCAGGTTGTCCAGGTCAATCACCAGCCATGTGCCGGGCTGCTTGCCGATGTTGCCGTAGAGCATCCATTCGCCGCCAGGACCGCCGACAGCGCCGCGCTCTGCCAGCAGTTCGCCCAAATTGTCCGGCTGGTCATCCGGCCAGACCATCCAATCCACTGCGTCCACGTGCTGGCCCACGCTGCGCAGGGTTTCGTCGATCTGCTCGGCTGTCGAGTCTGGGGCGAAATTCGTCTTCATCACCTGGCTGCCAGGCAGCCCTGGGCTGGTAATCCATGTGGCGCTTTCTTCTTCCACGAAAGTGATGTCGGGGAGACCGGCAAAGATGCGAAAATAGATGATGAAGTTTTCCTGTACCACCTGAGGTGAAATTGTGCTCGTCTTGTGTGACTGATCTGTTTGCATCGTTGGTTTGCCTTTCCTGGCTGTTGTCACAACAAAAAATGGCCGCAGGTGTACTCCACACCTGCGGCCATTGGGCATGACAGAGCGAGAGGCTATCTAGCCCCGGGCAGGTGTATTCCGGGCGTCAATTTTGGCTGTGACAGTGACTGTTGTTTGCACTGCGCTAACGGTTTCGTCATCGCAATACACCTCCTTTCTGGTCTATGAGGTTGGCACGCTGTGGGAAATGCACTCTACCACAAGTGGGTCAAGCGCGCAATCAGTTTTTTGGGGTAAAATTCGGATTGCCCTTTCCGCGCCGATCCAGTACACTGATAGCAGTTGTGGCATCATCGCCACGGCATATCCAACAAAACGGCTCCCAATCCTTTCACTCTGCGAGGCGGCACATGGACAGATACCTATACCCGACTGTTGACACGCGTTGGCACGTCAGACGCTCACTTTTGTGGGGACTTGTCATAGGGGGCGTACTTCTGGCTCTCATCTTCGCAGCGACCGCGCGCACTGCCCAGGCCCAGGAGAGTACGCCGGCTGGCCGGGGATTCTCCCTGCCATTCACCCAGCGCCACACAGTGGATGACCCCGCCGCCTTTATCTACACAGTCCGTTTGGGCGAATATTGGATACTGATCGCGCGCAAATTTGGGGTAACTTATGAGGAACTGCGCTCTGCCAACCGGGACCTGTGGACCCTGCGCGGGGAGCTGATCTGGCCCGGCGACGAGATGGCGATCCCTGGCCTGACTGCCGCTGACCAGTGGGAAACGCTCGAATATACGGTGCAGCCAGGGGATTCCTGGTATCGCATCGCCGACACATTCGGTGTAAGCTATTGGGACTTGCGGCTGGACAATTTGGGGCTGTGGCGGCGACGGGGAGTTGTCATCCGACCGGATGACCGGATGCAGATTGTCAACCCCAACCCGGCGGCGATTGAGAAGTTGCCTGTTGCGGAGAGTGCCGCGGCTGCTCAACCCGTGGCCGCTCCCGCCGCCACCGCGACAGCCCAGCCGGCAAACGCACCCGCCCAGGCTGCCACGCCTACGCCCACTACGCAACCGGCTGCTCCCGGCACACTGCCTACTGCCACCAGCGGTGGAACGCCCTTCCGGGTCACCAATCCGCCGGCCGACGCAGTGATCTATTCCGTGCGCCCCGGCGACAGTTGGTTCAGCATTGCAGGCCGCTATGGCATCACCTTTGAGAATCTGCGTTCTCCCAACCAGGAGTTGTGGGTTCTGCGCGGCCAGAATATTCGCCCGGCGGACGAGATGATTATTCCCGCCCACGGCTCACCGCCGCCACCCATAGAAATCAAGACCGTGCCCGACGACGAGACCGTACCGATTGCCACAGCCAGCAACTACACTGTCCAGGAAGGGGATAGCTGGGCGACAGTCGCCACCCGGGCCGGGGTGACAGAAGATGCCCTCAAAGCCGCCAACGTGGAACTGGCCAGCCGGGCGCTTGCGCCGGGGGATGTGATTCGGATACCGTAGGGAAAGCGATTAGCGATTAGCGATTGGCGATTGGGATTCATCCAACCCAATCGCCAATCGCTAATCCCCAATCGCTAATCGCCAATCGCTAATCGCCAATCGCCAATCCCTAATCGCCAATCCCTAATCGCCAATCTCTAATCGCCAATCTCCTTATCCCGCCGCAGCCACCAGTAGACCCCGCCTGCCAGCATCACCAGCCCCACCAGTAGCCCGCTGAAATCACTGATAAATGTGCTGACCGCTTCCCACTGGCTGCCAAAAAGATAGCCCAGCCCGCCATAGACCAACAGCCAGGTCAGCTCCCCCGCGGCGGCGTAGCCCATAAAGCGTAGGGGGCGGTAGCCGCTGCTGCCTGCAATCCAATTGGTGGGTACGGCAATCGGTGTTAGTAGACAGCGGGTCAGGTAGATGGCGACGCCGCCCCGCTTCTGAAAATAGACTTCGGCGTTGCGCCAGCTTTCCAATCCGCCAAAGCGTCGCTGCAAGAAACCCCGCAACAGTCGCCCCATCCCATAACTCAACGTATCCCCCACCACTACAAAGAGCAGAGCCACAGCCAATGTAGAGGGCAGATCCAGCACGCCCTGCTGGATGAACGCGCCGCTGGCCAGCACAAAGACAGTGCTAGGGAAGGGAACCCCCAGCGCGGCGAGAAGGATCGTTACTCCCAAAGCCACCGCGCCGTAGGTGATGATATACGTAAGAATCTCGCCGTTCAGGTCGGCCAGGCTCATGGCCGGCCTCCACCCGCGTCAACGCCCAGAGCGTTGGCTACTGTCTCCACCAATGCTCTAAGCCCGCCGGGATAGTCTGTTTCCTCGGCCAGCAAATCCAGCGGTTTGTCCGGGTTGAGGGTCGGGGAAAGAGTGGTTTGGGTGTAAAGATCGTCCAGAGGAATGCCTGTGCTGTTGCTGATATAGCGCAGACTCATCCACGGGCGTACGTCGCGCAGCCCGGTGGCCACCGGGTCGCCCTGGTAGGCCAATACCGCGGCTTTGGTCCGTTCAACCATCGCTGTTCCGAAATCGGGGATTGGGGTGGGCGGCGGGCCATTCCCTTGCCTGTTTGGCCTGGGCTGGATACGACCCAGCGGCCGGTCGGCGTTGCGCCGGTCGAAGGGAATCTCCAACGCGCTGTAGAGATACTCCTCCGGCACGGCATAGGCCACGGCGATGAAACGAATGGTCATCCACGGCTGGATGGCGTTCACGCTGGCCGTGCCCCGGTCCAGCCCCTGCTGCTGGATGTAGCGCACCGTGCGAAAGGAATGCATGGAACGCAGGCCGAAGATGACCGTCAGCAGTAGACCGATGAGAATCAGCGCGATGGGTACGGCGCGGCGCAGCTTCGACGGTTTCGGTTTTTGCTTTTGCCGGTCAGTTGACTGCTGTGATGTCACTTCTACCCCCACTTTCTCTGCGCCTCTACGAGACCCAATCAACTCTCTCCGGTAGCGGCGCACGGTGTTGGGTTCTCCCGGCGCTTGTTGAACGGTTGGCATAAATCTCTTGCCGGGAGAACCCAACCTACAAAACTGCGGGAGAATTCATTGCTCCCGCAGAGCGCAGAGACGCAAAGGCTATTTTCTATTTGACGACCTCCCGCCCGATGCGCACCGTCTCCTGGGCCAGCGCGTCGAAGTCCGCCAGGGTGCTGCGGTAGTTGGCGATGGCGACCCGGATGCAGAAACGCCCGCGCAGCCGGGTGGAGGAGGGCGCGGCGATGGCCTGCTCCTGCAAACGGGTGAGAATCTCCTGGTTCAATTCGTTCAATCGCGTCTCGTCTAGCCCGCCGGGGTTGAAGCGATAACAGACGATATCTAGCCCAACGGGGGCCGCCAGTTCGAGCGCCGGCTGCGCTTCGATCAGCCCGGCCAGGTAGTGGGCCTGCTCTACGTTGCGCGCCATCATCCGCCCCAGGCGCTCCAGCCCGTGCTCTTTGATGGTCATCCAGACCTTCAGGGCGCGGAAATGGCGGGACAACTGCAAGCCGTAGTCGCTGAACCAGCGCTTACCCCCGGCCAGGCCACGGGTTCCGTGTTCTAGATACTCCGGCGTCACGGAAAAGGTCTTGAGATGGGCGTCACCGTAGCGGATCAGCGCGCAGCCCGCCTCGAAGGGGATGTGCAGCCATTTGTGCAGGTCCAGCGCGACAGAATCGGCCCGCTCCAGCCCAGAGAGCGATGGGCGCACATTCTCCGCCAGCATCCCAATCCCACCGATGGCCCCGTCCACGTGAAACCACAGCCCCTCCCGTTGGCAGATGTCGGCCAGGGCGGTCAGATCGTCCACCGCGCCGGTGTTGACTGTGCCCGCACTGCCGATGATGCAGATAGGGCGCATCCCCGCGGCCCGATCCGCGGCCATCGCCTCTTCCAACGCGGCCAGGTCAATCGTGAAATCCTCGCGCACGGGGATAAGGCGGAGGCTCCTTTTGCCCAACCCCAGCACTTCCACTGCCTTCTGATTGCAGCTATGCACCTCCACTGAAGCGTAGACGGTCAGCCGTTGGGGGGCAGCCGTCATCCCCTCGGTCCGCACATCGAAACCAGCCTTGACATTGCGGGCCACAGCCAATCCAATGAAATTGGCCATGGATCCGCCGCTGACCAGCAGACCGCTGGCCTCGGCGGGAAAACCGACGATCGCCTTCATCCACTCCACCACCTGTCCTTCCACCAGCGCGGCCGCGTGGTTGCCGCCGCCCAGATTGGAGTTGAGTGTGGCTGCCCACAGATCGGCAAAGGCCCCCAGCGCTGTACCGTTGCCCATATACCAGGCCCAGAAGCGGGGGTGGGTTGTTGCCATTGGATAGGGCTGGATCGTCTGCTGAAACTCCCGGTAGACTGCTTCCGCACTGGCCGGCGCGGACGGCGCGGGCGCATCAAAGGTAGCCGCCACTTCAGCGGGGATGGGCTGCCAGACCAGACGCTCGCCCGCGCCGCGCAGATAGTCGATTACGTCGTCTGCCATGCGGTGGGCCAGGCCGCGCATGGCCTCCCAGTCCTGGGGGTCGAGGGTCTCTTGTGGGGTTGTGTTCATTGTGTTTCTTGAGTTCTCCAATGACAATTGGCACGCATACACATTGTACCATTAGCAGGTCCATTGCCGGCTCCCGAGCGGGGTGCATTTCAGTTTTGGGGCAACCGATTCCGGGAATCGACCAAACCCAGTCTCTATGCCGGAGATCGTTTGGTCGATTTCCGGAATCAGAAAATTCGCGCCCCCAATCTGAAATAGACCCCTCCCCCGACGCGCCTGCTTGACAGGCAAGGTCCCCTCGCATACAATTTCGTTCAAGACAGCAGCCGAATAATAGACTGCTTCCTACCTTCCGCTTAGTGAGAGAGTTCAATGAGCCAAACTTTCCAGCAGGTCGTAGCACTTGTAAAAGTGGGCGACTTATTGGTATCGGACCACGGCTATGATGAATTAGCAGTCGACGGAATTTTGGCAACGGAAGTGATTGTGAGTATCTCGCAAGGTGTCGTCGTTGAAGATTACCCGTACTATCATCGGGGTCCCTGCGTGCTTGTGTTACAATTCGAGAACAGCGGGCGACCAATTCATGTCGTGTGGGGCATTCC
>JACQGT010000503.1 GCA_016199425.1 Chloroflexota bacterium | reverse complement strand
GAATATGGCCTGCCCCACGAATTCCGCCAGAGCCAGGAGCTGGCCGATCTCGGCGGCTTCTACCGGGCCTTTGGCTTTGGCCTGGGCGCAGAGGTGCGGGAACGGCCGGACCACATCGCAGTTGAACTGGAGTTTATGCACATCCTGACCCTCAAAGAGACCTACGCGCTGATGGGCGGACGGCACGAGGAAGCCGCCATCTGCCACGAGGCCCAGACCAGCTTTCTGGCTGACCACCTGGCCCACTGGCTGCCCCTCTTTGCCCAGAGCCTAGCCCGCAACGGGGGTGCAGAACCCTATCTGACTCTGGCCCGGTGGACCGTCGCCTTTGTCCAGGTCGAAGCCGCCGCCTTGCAGGTGGAGATCGACATCCTGCCTTTGCACGCGGTCCAGCATACACCTTTTGATCCCGACTTCACCTGTGCGGGGTGCGCCCTCGCCAACACCACAGCCTGACCGCGGAAGGAGAGAAAGATGCTCAGTCGCACACGGTTGCTTCTCTTTGCGATATTGCTTTTGGCAGCCGCTCTCACTTTCTGGCAGACGCCGCTGGTCAGTTCCCAGGGGTTGACCGTCACCGCGGCCTATGTGGACGGGGACTTGCCAGCGGACGATCCCCTCTCCGCCCTGTGGGAGGAGGCCGCCGGGGTGGAGATTCCTCTGAGTGCGCAGGTGATCGTGCGGCCCATTTTCCCCGAAACCCGGGTCAAGTCGATGACGGCCCGCTCCCTCTACAACGGCGAGAGTCTGGCCTTTCTGCTGGAATGGGAGGACGCCACCGATAACAGCCAGACTGTCCGCGTGCAGGATTTCCGGGACGGGGCCGCGCTCCAATTCCCCCTACTGGAAGGGCAGCCCTTCTTCTGTATGGGCCAGGAAGGGGGCAACGTCAACATCTGGCATTGGAAGGCCGACTGGCAGGCGGATATGCTGGCCGTGGGGGATGTGGAGACGGTGTACCCCAATATGCACATTGACTACTACTACGGGACGGAGGAGAGCGACGATCCCCGCACGGCGGCATATACGGATGTGGCCTATGTGACGGCCCGGGCCGCGGACAATCTCTTTGCCGCGCCCCTGCGCACGACGCCGGTGGAGGACCTGATCGCCGGTGGCTTTGGCGGTCTGACTTCTCAGGGGATGGGCGGGCAGAATGTCCAGGGCTACGGTGTCTGGCAGGATGGACGCTGGCGGGTCATTTTCAGCCGGGCGCTCACCTCGGCGGAAGCCGAAGACGCCTCCTTTGCCCCAGACAAAGTATATTCGGTGGCCTTTGCGGCCTGGGATGGGGCCAACGGGGAACGCAACGGCGCCAAATCCACCTCCCAGTGGGTGTCGCTGCAATTTGGCAAGGCAGAGGTCGCGGCTGCGGAACAACCAGCAGCAGCCAAAGACAAGCCGCAACGACTGATCTTGGGGCACACCCCGCTCTGGTGGACAGTTCTTGTCCTAACGACACTTCTTATCTTTGTTGTGATCGGCACGCTAATTTACTACCGCCTGCCGGAGTAATCACTGTGAAGCGAATGCCTGGGGACGGAGCGAAAAGGGAACTGCTGGCGGAGCTTGCGCCCTGGCTGGTCACAGCCGCGCTGGCCGATTGGCTGCTCCTGCGCACCTTCAGCCGTACCGCGATTTTCATGCCCAAGACGCCGTTGCTGGCCGAGGTTTTTTTCTGGATCGGGCGGACGGGTCAACTGGCGGCCAATGCGGCCACTCTGCTGGCGCTCATCTGTCTGGGCTGGATTGTCTGGCGCGAGGGTCAAGACCGGTCAGGTCTGCCTTTGGCGGCTGCGCTGGCTGGATTGCTGACCACCAGCACACTCTTCATCTTCACCCCGCCCGGCGGCTGGCTGGTAGTGGCCCAACTGCTGCTGGTGGCAAGCCTGGGGCTGCTGCTGCTCCGCTTGTGGCAATGGGGCTGGCCGGGTCTGGCGCTTCTGCCTGGCGGTGGGGCGCTGCTGCTGGCCGGGCTGCATCAGACGCTGCCAGGTCGGGCAGGATCGGCTTTTCAGTTGGGTGAACTCCTAGCAGTGGTTGCGCCTGTGGCTCTCTGGTGGGCCTACGGACGGGACGCCGGCAGACGAGTTTATCTATTGGCACTACTGCTCGCGCTGCTCTTTGCGGCTGTCTATCTGCGTTCGCCCAGTATGACCGGTACCATTGCGGTCTGGTCTATGGGGTTGACTCTCTATCTGCCCTGGTGGGTCTACGCCCTGGGGCTGTGGGCGGCGGTGATTGTGCTTTGGCGCACGCTCTCGGGGTCAAAGGATGCCGAAAGGGGGATCGCTTACGGCCTGTTGCTCCTGGCCGCTGGGGGTTATGCACCCCAATTGAGCGTCCATCAGTTTTTGGGTGTGATCGGTTTCTATCTGCTGATCACTGTCAATAGCGCAAGCGTAGCCGCCCTGCAAAGGGTCAAGAGTGTTCCGATGACAGCCACTTTTCCTGGGTCGCCATCACGCGCCACTCCTCCCGCGTGATGGCGACCCAATTTCTTAACGTAGCGTGCAGCAGGCGGTTCTCAGTCTTCCTCTGACTCCCCGCAATTATTGCGCATTCCACCCGGCACGGCCCTCGCGGTACATTCCTTTCTAGCAGAAATCGCCCCTGAGCCAAACTGAGAGCCGCTCTATTTTACAGCAGGAGAATAAAAGAGGCGAGATTAACTCCACAACCGATCCCAGGACCAATCCTTGTCCCATTCGGCGGTGGGCTGGTCGAAGTATACCGGATCCCGGGGGTTCAAATATTCGCGCATGACCTCTTCGTTGATGTCGTCAAAGCCCAGCCCTGGCTTTTCCGTCACCTGCATAAAGCCGTCCTGGATCAGCGGATCGGGCAGGCCGGTGACCAGTTGGTTCCACTGGGGATGGTCCACCGAGTGGTTTTCCAGGACCAGGAAGTTTTCGGTGGCCGCCGCGCAGTGCATATTGGCCAGGGCGCTGATGGGGGAACCGGCCATATGCATAGCCATTGCAATGCCATACTCCTGGGCCATATCGCCGATCTTCTTCGTTTCCAGAATGCCGCCAGAAGAGGCCAGGTCCGGGTGAATGATATTCACCGCCTGTTTTTGCAGCAGAGGCACAAACCCCTCTTTCAGGTAGATGTCCTCGCCGGTGCAGGTGGGGGTGTCCACGGCCCGGGTCAGCTCGGCCCACTGTTCGGCAAACTGCCAGGGGATCATATCCTCGTACCAGGCCAGGGTATATTGGTCCAGCGCCTTGCCCAGACGGATGCAGGACTTCAGCCCGATGTGGCCGAAGTGGTCCACGGCCAGGGGAATCTCGTAACCGATGATGCTGCGCACGTCCTCCACGTACTGGCAGAGGTGGTCGATGCCGGTGTCGGTGATCTGAATGCCCGTGAACTGGTGCATGACGTTGCGGCTCTCCAGCATTTCCGGCGGGGCAATCAGCGCGCTGGGCACGTCCCGCAGCAGGCCGATGCCTATATCCATCTTGAGGAATTTGAAACCCATCTCCATGCGCTCTTTGAGACGCTGGCCCATCTCCTTGCCGTCGGGGACGCTGGGCGTGTCCGAATAGCAGAGCACTTTGTCGCGGAATTTGCCGCCCACGAGCTGGTAGGCGGGCATGCCGTAAGCCCGCCCCGCCAGATCGAAGAGCGCCATATCCACGGCGCAGACGCCGCCGGCCTGGCGGGCGTGGAAGCCGAATTGTTTGATCTTGCGGAAAATTTTGTCGATGTTGCAGGGATTCTCACCGATCAGTTGGCGTTTGAGGGTCAGGGCGTAATTCTTGCTGGCCCCGTCGCGCACCTCGCCATAGCCGGAGATGCCCTGGTTGGTGTCGATG
This sequence comes from Chloroflexota bacterium, assembly GCA_016199425.1. Taxonomy (GTDB): domain Bacteria; phylum Chloroflexota; class Anaerolineae; order Caldilineales; family Caldilineaceae; genus JACQGT01. Next base: position 1,125 of record JACQGT010000503.1, on the reverse strand, counting down.
CGAATGAGCGCCACGCGCATGGGGATACCAGCCAGGTTGGCAACGCGTACGTCTGTGATGCGCAGGTCAGACGGGCTGGAATGGGTGTTGACTTTGTTGAGAAGTTCTTCAGTCATGCGGCTTTCTTTCTCAAAAATGGTGGGTGGATGGGGGAACAGCACCGCTTATTATAGTGGAAGTTGTGGGATGAATCCATTTCAGAAACGCACAGGACGACGCGTCAGCACATCTGTCTGTCTGCCCGGCCCGTCGAGCAGGAGAAGCAGCCGGTATCGTTACTACTCCAAATGGGTACTGTGGAACGTATACACGGGCGTTTCGTCCCAGTCGCCGTTCAGAATGGGGATCGGCGCGTCGCCAAAATGACTGCGCACCCGCTGCACTAATTTCGACTGATCCGCGTCTTGATCGATCACCTCTCCGTTACGCACAGCGATAAAGCACCCTCGAAAGGGTCGGCGCACATCAGACGGTTGGGTAAACCAGTCGTCCTGTTCTTGCAGCATTTGCGCGCTGCGCTGCTTCAAAGAAAAAGAGTCAGTCCGTCCCCCCTACAGCCGCACGTCCGGCTTGCTCCAACTGTCCCCCATCGCCTTCACGCCCACGGCTTTGCCCTCCCCTTCGCTCACCTGCACCCGCAGGTCCGGGCGCTCCCAAATGGCCGGGTTGAGTTCGATGCCCAGGCCGGGGCGATCCGGCGGCAGGGCCAGGTGGCCGTCTACCACGCAGGTTTCCAGATCGGTCAGCTCTTGGAAATAGGTGCGGTAGAAGGCGCGCACCGTCTCCATCTCGAAAAGATTGGGAATATTGGCGGCGATGTGCAGATTGGCCGCGTGGGAGATGGGCCCGCCTGCGTTGTGGAGGACCAGCGGCACGCCAAAGGCTTCGGCAAAGGCGGCCAGCCGTTTCGTTTCGCCGATGCCGCCGGTCCAGGCCACGTCGGTCATCGCAATCTGGCTGGCCCCAGAAACGATCCAATCCCGCATCTGCCAGCGGCTGAGAAGCGTTTCGCTGCCCACCACCGGGATTTTCGTCTTGGCGCTCAGGCGACCAATCTCCTGGTGGTTGGGGGCGCGCAGCACTTCCTCGATGAAGTAGATGTTGTAGGGTTCCAGCGCATAGCAG
>JACQGT010000528.1 GCA_016199425.1 Chloroflexota bacterium | reverse complement strand
CCGTCCGGTTGCCGGAATCCCCAACTGGCAGTATACTACGCCAGACACCTCATCTATTGACCGTAACCCCCAGGGAGCGTTCTATGAATCTGCCCTTTGCTCGATTGACAAAACCGAGTTTTCTGGCCTGGTGGCCACTTTGGCTGACAGCCGCGCTTCTGGCTCTGCTTCTGACTGTACCCGCGGCGGCCCAGGAGAGCGGCTACACCTACACCGTCCAGGTGGGCGACAATTGGACGGTTGTTGCCAAGCGCGTCGGCCTGACCGTCGAGGAATTGCAAGCCGCCAATCCCCAGGCCGTGCGTGCGAGCGGTTGGCTGATTGTGGGGGAAAAGCTGCACATCCCCACCGCACCCGTGGCCGAAGAACAATTCTACACCGTGCGCGCGGGGGACGGCTGGACAATCATTGCCGAGCGCGTCAATATCCCCACCGCTCTGCTGCAAGCGGCCAATCCCCGCTATGTGCGGCCTGATCTGGTTCTCTATGTGGGCCAGCGGCTGCTGATCCCTGCCCCGGCCCAGAGCCGCCCCAGCGCGACGGCCACGCCAACCGCGACCAGCACGCCCCTGCCGACGGAGACACCGACGCCTTCAGCGACGGCCACACCCACAGCAACGCCGACCGCGACGGCGACACCCAACCCGACCCATACGGCGACAGCCACGGCCACCGCTACGCTGACAGCCACGCCTACCGCTGTCCCAACCGACACGCCAACGCCTTCCTCGACACCGACAGCAACGGATACGCCCACACCGGAGCCAACACCGACGCCCACGTCCCAGCCCACCGCGACACCCACCCACGACCCCAACGCTGTGCTGCCTGCCTGCCCCGCCGATCTGGCCATCGCTTCCAACCCGCTGCTGGAAGTTCTGAATCGGGACGACAGTTCAGGCGGGTTGCTGGCTGCATTCTTGAACGCTTGCGGTCTGGCCAGTGATGGGCCGGTGCTGGCCGATCTCACCAGCGACGGATTGGACGATCTGGTGCTGGTCTATCGGCTTTCTTCTGAAAGCGCAGCCTCGACCAGCGGTCAGGGCGATCTGTTGATTGCCAACGGGATAGGGGGCGGCGGCTATGCCGCAGAGTATGTGGCCGACGCCGCGGGCAGTGTGCGTCTATTAAAGACCGAAGACATCAACGCCGACGGAGCGGCGGATGTGGTCTGGCTGGACACCACCTGTGGGGCCAGCACCTGTTTCGACACCCTCTACGTGCGCAGTTGGGACGGCGCAGGCTGGCAGGATTGGACGGAGGGAACGATCACAATGGCCTCGGCGCAAGTCGAAATCGCCGAATTGGACGAGGCTGGCAGCGGGGCGGAGCTTCAATTGAGCGGGGGCGCCTACGGCAGTGTGGGCGCGGGTCCCCAGCGGGAGCGCACGGAAATCTGGGCCAGCATCGACGGCGCACCCTACAGCCTGCTGCGCGAGAGCTACGGCGAGAGCGCCTGTCTCTACCATCTGATTTTGGATGCCAACCGGGCCTTTGCCATTGATCTGGATTTTGAACTGGCGCAGACGCACTTTTCCACGGCGATCTTTGAAAACAAACGTAACGCCTGTTGGACCCGCCCCAACGAATTGGAGGAACTGCGCAGCTTCGCCTTCTTTCGTCTGGCCCAGATTGCAGGCTATGCCGGCGAACCGGCGACGGCTCAGGCGCTGATCGAACAGTTGGCCGACACCTATCCTGCCCAACCCTACGCCCAGGTGGGGCGCATCTGGCTGGATGGCTATCTGGCCTCCGGCGATCCTGTGTCGGCCTGTGTGCTGGTGACGAATTTTGTCACCAGCAACCCCGCGGCCGTGGAAGTTCTGGCCGACTACGGCTACGCCAACCCCACCTTCACCGCCGATGACGTCTGCCCGATTCTCGATGTGGCTGTACCCGCCGTAGAGCCTGCGCCTGTACCGGCAGATGGAGCCGGTGCGAGCGCACCCCCCATAACAGCGGATGCGCCGCCTGCTACAGACGTTTCTCTGGCTGATCTGCCCGAATGCCCCGCCGGAATCAACGGCTACGCCGAAACGTTGCCTACTGTCTTAGACGAAACGCAAGGCGCGTCCTCTGTGATCGAAGCGTGGCTGCGCGCGTGCGATGCCCTGGCCGACAAACGAGGCGCGCTGGTGAAGTACGATCTCAACAGCGACAAGCGAGACGATCTGCTGGTCTTCCCCACAATCCTCAGCGACGTGGGTTACGGGCCGGGGGGCGCAGATGGCGCGTTCTTTCTCTTTCACGGCAACGAAAAAGGCGGCTTCGATCTGGTGTTAGCCCCGGACATCTTCGGCCAGCCCACACCCCTGGCCTGGGGCGATGCCAACGGCGACCGCCGCCCCGAGCTTCTCTGGCAGGTGGAAAGCTGCTCCACTTTCTGTGTGACCAGTCTACTGGGGCTGGCGTGGGATCAGGCCAGCGGACAATATGCCCAGGCTGTGCTGCCTGGCGCGGCCCTGGCCGGGGGCAAAGTCTCCATTGAGACGGTTACAAGAGGCACGCCGGGCAAGGGTCGTCAAATCCGTCTGGTGGGCGGGGTGAGCGGTACGGTCGGGGGCGGGTTGACCGTGCCCCACACGGAAATTTGGCAGAGCGTGGACGGCGCGCCCTTCCGCCGCATCTCCTGGCGCTACGACCGGGAAGCCGATGGCAACGACTGTTTGGGGCTGCGGCTGGTGGAGGCGGATGTGGCGTTGCAGGCGTCGGATGTGTTGAGCTACACCCCCGCCATCGATCTCTACCGGGCCGCGCTGGAGGATAGCTCACTGCAGGCGTGCAGCCTCTTCGGTCTGGACGCGGCGAAGGAGTTGACTCTCCTGCAGGGGCTGGGCAGCTTCCGGCTGGTCCAGGCCCAGGCGTTGAGCGGGGATATGGCCGCTGCTCAGGCCACCCTGGCCGGTCTGGCCGCGGGCCAACCGGAGAGCAACTATAGCGCAGCCGCCACCCAATGGCTGGACTCATTGATGACGGACGGGGACGCCGCGGCAGCCTGTGCGGGGGTGACGAAGATCGTCATCGGCAAGGCGGAGATGTGGCAGGTGACCGATCAATACGGCTACGATCACCCGGCCCTGGCCGCGCAGCAGGTCTGCTTTGTGCCGGCAGGCGCGGCCGAGGAAGAATAAACGGCACTTCTCACCTTCCCGGATGCTCGGACGCATCCGGGAAGGTGATGGAACCCACACCGGCTGATCGCCCGGCTCCTGCAGGAGCCGGGCTTTGTTGTTTGTGACATCGACTGCACTTGACAGAATCTTGATGACTGGCTACTATAGCGCAATTGAGATTCAATCTCAGTTATGCTATAGTTGTACAGATAATCATTTGTAGGGGTGCTGCTTGCTGCGCCCGTCGCGTGTGTGCCGGGCGCAGCAAGCAGCGCCCCTACAGGGAAAATCTTCACCTGAAAAACTATATCACTCAAAATGAGAATTTTTCAATGACACGACAAATCTGGACAGTTCTACTGCTATCTCTGCTGCTGGTGACTGCCTGCGCCGGGCCTGCTGCTGCCGAACCCCAGGCGAAAGAAGAAGGGGATCACCTGCCAGAACTGGTCGCGCTGAAACTGGCCGCGGGTGAAAAGCTGCGG
>JACQGT010000527.1 GCA_016199425.1 Chloroflexota bacterium | reverse complement strand
TTCAGTATTTGCCGGTCAGATTTACACGAAATGGGAGTGATTACGCGGCGCAATCCGCCTTTTCCGATTTTCGCAGTCGCAAGGCAGACAATACCCTGGCGGCCCAAGACGATGATTTGGTTACTTTCGCTGATTACCTGTCGGCGGTAGGGGTGAATGTGACGGCGGCGGCCCTGGCTACTGAACCCGCTACGTGGGCCGGGCTGACCTGGGGGCTTGTGAAGGGCTTTGCGGCGTGGATGCTCAAAGAGGGGTATGCTGTTGGTTCTATCAATCGCAAGCTATCCAGCGTGAAGGTCTACGCAAAGCTGGCGGCCCAAGCGGGGGCGCTGACGGCTGAAGATGCTGCGCTGATTCGTTCGGTGTCTGGCTATGGGGGGAAAGAGGGCAAGCGCATCGACGAACGGCGCGACGTGACCCGTGTTGGCGGTAAGAAAGAGAATCACGTCACCCTGACAGTGGAGCAAGTGAAAGAACTCAAGACGCAACCGGACACAGCACAGGGGCGGCGGGATGCGCTCTTGCCGGCCTTGCTCTTCGATTTGGGCTTGCGGGTGGGGGAAGTGGCCTTGCTGGAAGTGGGAGACTTCAACCTGAAAGAGAATGTGCTGCGCTTCTATCGGCCAAAGGTTCACAAGACCCAGACCCACAAGATGACCCAAGACCTGCGGCGGGCGTTTGCGGCGTGGGTGGAATCCGGCGATTGTCCACCCTTCGGGCCGGTTCTGCGGGGAAGTCGCAAGGGCGGGGCACTGACTGACGCCGGAATGAGTGAACGTGCCATAACGGAACGGGTGAAGGTTCTGGGGGAAGCTGTGGGCGTGGCTGGCCTGTCGGCTCACGATTGCCGTCACTACTGGGCAAGCCGGGCGGCCAGTCAGGGGACCGACGCTTTCGCCCTGCGAGACGCCGGGGGCTGGTCTTCTCTGGCAATGCCATCCCGTTATGTGGAATCTGCTACGATTGCCAATGAACGGGTGCGCTTGTGATTTTGGGGTTTGACATTCATCCAAAGTGGCTGTACTATTGTGACGGTGATTGCAACGTTTCGGGCCGGGGGAAAAATGGCAGAGTGTCAGCGGTGCGGGCAAACATTCCAGGCGCAACGCTCTACAGCGAAGTTTTGCGGCGATAGGTGTAGACAGGCAGCACACCGGGCCAAAGACGCTACTGTGGCCGTCTGTGTGGTTTGTGGGGCAATCCTGACGGGTAGGCGGGCCGGGGTGAAATACTGCTCAAAGGCGTGCAATCAGAAAGCCTACAGGCGGCGTTACAACGAGTGGAAACGGCGGGCAATGATGAAAAGTCGGCCTGGCTGATAACGTTTGCACATTATCCGGGCCGGTGGTATTGTGGCTCCACGGGCCTGGCCCATCACGACTCGATAGAGCGAGTACGACAACTGAATAAAAGCGAACCGGGCAGACGCAATGAACGTCTACCCGGCTCTACCCAGACCGGTGAAGTAAGCACTGGCGGGGCTGTGGAGAATGATAGCAGAAACTTCACAACTACGCACACACAGACGCCCACCGGCAACAGACCGGCGGGCGTTTTCTTTTGCTCCGAATTTTGAACAACTGTGAAGGCAAATTCAGGAAAACAGACCGAAACCGCTACCCACTACGGTTAGCGGTTCATACAATCGCATACCACTACATACAGCAGAGCGCCCCCTGTAGGATTCGAACCTACGGCCAGCGGTTTAGAAGACCGCTGCTCTATCCCCTGAGCTAAGGGGCTAGATGTAGTAGGTGACGCTACGTGTAACTACTGGATATTGTATTTTGGTTCTTCGTGTATTCTTTTGGTTTTTGCCTTCACAGTCGTTCAAAATTCGGAGCAAAAGAAAACGCCCGCCGGTCTGTTGCCGGTGGGCGTCTGTGTGCGTAGTTGTGAAGATTCTGCTATCATTCTCCACAGCCCGCCAGTGGTTACTCACCGGTCTGGGTAGAGCCGGGTAGACGTTCATTGCGTCTGCCCGGTTCGTGTTATTCAGTTATGTTGCGACTGTAGCCCCATCACCGGGAATTGTCAAACCGGCAAATCAGCCAGGCCGCCGCCCCAGGAAGCGCCGCTGCCATTCCAGCCGGTTGCGCCGGTACATCTTCTGAGCGCACGCCCGGCTGCAATACTTCGCTGTGGAGCGTTGCGCCTGGAAGGGTTGCCCACAAACCACACAGACCACTGTGAGCGCCGCTGTTGGCAGTTTGGCCCGGTATGCCGCCGTGCGACACCGGCCCGAACAATAGAGCGCCTTGCCCGTTGTAGCCGTTCCACAGTGCCGACACTCTGCCACAATCCCCCCTCTGCCTGTTACAATTTGCGTCAACGTTTTGAGCATACGCCCGGTTGGGCCAAATGTCAAGCGCCAGTTTCTACAATGCCCTGTTTGGCTGTTTTGCTCCCTACAGCGCAAGGGCTACGCCACACGAACGGCCCACAGGGTAGAAATGTATGCCCTATGCGTTTTCGGCCCGTGTAGCCCGTCCTGTGCGTTTTCACCCCTTGCCTGACACAATCTCTATCACCTGGTCTAGCTTCGCTTCTATCCGCTCAGATACGCCCAGGCCCAGGCCCGTGTCTGTAACGTTGCGTGCCCGTATCAGTTTGGAGATATAGACGCCCTTCTGACGTGGCGTTACGGTTGCGTCCAGAATCGCCGCTGCGTCAGCGTCTATGTGTAGCACTACCCTCACTTTATCGCTCATTGCGCTATTGCCTTCTCTGTATCAGCGTTCAAAAACTCGTTACAAGGCAGTGTACAGCATTTCCCAAAACTTGTCAAAACTCGCACGTAAAACGCTTGACAATGTACTTTATGGGGTGTACAATAGCTTATGGGAATACTTCTTCCCGAAACCTATCACTATCAGCGAAAGGAAAACCGACAATGACAACCGCCCTCACAGTCACCCACCAGAACGCCATCACCGGCCAGACGTTGCAGATTCAGCCCTTCGATGGACTCAGGACAGCGCCCTACCCGTCCGCTGACAGTTCGCCGGTTGTGGCTATGCTGGGCAGCAAGGGCGAAGCGTCACGGCGCAAATACAGCGAGAGTCTACGCACTATCACCACCCTGCTGACTGGCAGTGAAGACGCCGCCCTACGCTGGGAGAGTCTACAGCCCGCGCACGTGGGGATGATACGCCAGGCGTTGACCGAACGTTACAGCCGTTCCACTGTGAACCGCCACATTGCCGCCCTTCGCTCTGTGATGGGTGTCTGCTGGAAGATGGGGTACATCACTCACGAGACTTTCCAGCTATTCCACGGCGAAACGAAGTCAAAGACGGTCAGCCGGTCGAAGTACGACACAGGCCGACTTGTGACGGGTGAAGAATTCGCTATGCTGCTGGGTACGTGCGACGGTTCGCCGCTGGGTGTCCGTGACGCCGCTATGCTGTCTGTGATGTTCTACGCCGGTCTACGCCGCTCGGAAGTGGCAAGCCTGACCGTGAGCCAGTACGACAAGAAAACCCGCCTGTTGGTTGACGTGGTGGGCAAGGGCAACAAAACCCGGCCCGTTCCCGTTCCCGTCAACGCCCGCCTGGCCGCCCGCCTGAATGCCTGGGTAGCCGTGCGTGGGAATGAGCCAGGCCCGCTCTTCCAATCCATCCGCCGCGGTGGACACATCACCGGCCAGGGACTAACCAGCCAGGCCGTCTACAACGTTGTGAGCGCCCACGCCGCCGCCGCTGGTCTGGACAGTGACATTGCCGCCCACGATTTTCGACGCACGTTCATCACCAACGCCCTCACAGCTTCGGGCAATCCGGTTCTGGTCGCTGACATTGCCGGTCACAGCAACCCCTCCACCACGGCCCGCTATGACCGTTCTGGCTTGCAGTCCTATCGGGATTTTATGGAGAAGCTGTAGAGCCAGGCGCAACCCACAGACCGCACAGACACCCGGCCAGACGTTGACCGGGTGTCTGCGAAACCACCTGTCACAAACCTGTCACAAACCTGTCCTTCACCGGTAAAAGTTTCGGTTACTTTCAGTAGAGCTTCAGTCCAACTTCACCCGGGTAATCTCTACTTTCCACCCGCTGGGAAAACGTTTCACCGCCAGCCTATCCCCGCTTCGGTAATTGAGCAGCGCGCCGCGCAGTTCCTTCTCTGTCTCCACTTTGTAGCTCTGGCAAACTTCCAGCCCACAAAAGAGAATTGATTGATACCGTCACGATTCCCCCTCCCGGTCTGGGTACGTCGGCTTTGCGGGCAACGCCAGGCGCAATATCCCACAGAAAGCCAGCCGCCTCCTCTGCCAGCGCGTGGTTCTGTGTCTGCAAGGCGTCACGGATAGCCAACCGAAACATCTGCCCAAGCATAGCATACAGCCCGGTTTCATCCATCCTCGCACAGCCCATCCAACACATACCGCCCCGGTCGGGTCTGTATCACCCACCGGCCCGCCTCCACCCGGTCAAACGCCCCGGTCAGCAGGAAGTCTACCAACTCCGAACGATGCACCCCCAATTCATCCGCCAGACTATCCAGCCGGGTCACTGTCCGTCTGGATAGTCTGTAGGTACGGGCGATTCTTCTATCAACTTCCATTCCTACCCCTCCCTGTCCGGTGCGCACACACCCAGCCAGGCCGCCGCCTCCGCATCCCCCAGCGCCGCCAGATAGCGGGCGTCTGCCATCGCGCCCGGGCCCGGGTCCCCACCCCCAAACCAATTCTCAAAATCGGCCAGCGTCATCACCACCAAATCCCCCGCGTGCCGTTGCCCCACCTGGTGCAAGATGACCACCGGCAATTGAGAGATTCCCCCGTTGCGCTTGGCTTGGGCGATTGCATCCCGTATCCACTGGGGAAGATGCTTGCGGGTCTTCACCTCCACACAGAGCCAATCGGTCTGTACATCCGCCCCGCCTGTCTGCCCCGTCCGTTCCCCGTTCAGCCGCTGGGCAAGAGCGCGTTCCACCCCCTTGAAGGTCCGGTACTTACTCATTCCCGCCCCCCTTCGTCACCTCTGCCAGCCGTAAGAGAGAGCGCACCCGCTCCACTTCCAGCTTTGCCAGCGTCAGGGCGCATTGGCATTCCCGGTTCTCTTGCTCCGCGTTGGCTTGCCCGTCGTACAGGTCTGCCAGCGCCGCCCGCGCCGCCGCTTCTCGCAGTTCCGCATTCTTGCCGTCGATGCTCCCATCCCGCAACCCGGCCAGCTTCGCCGCTTCCAATTCAGCGGTTACGCCAATCAAGTTTTCCCCCACTCGATAGGCATCACGGGTAGCGTTCGCCAGGTCGGTAAAGGCGTCTCTTATCTCCCCTTCTGTCACAATCATACCGCTTCCCCTCTCTCTTCCAACCGCCGCTCCACATCCGCAAGCCAGGCCGCCCACATCAGCCCCGCCGTTGCCGGTTTCGCTTCCGCCTTCACTTTCTCATAGGCTAGTTTTGCGTGTACAGCATCCCGGAAAGCGCCGGTCTCAAAGCCCCACGCTATCGCGTCTTCCGCACTGGCAAAGCTCTTGGGCGTGCGCTTTTCCAGTGCATCCCGGTCGGCTTCGCTCAGTCCATCATAGACCGCAACTTCAATGCGCTCAGGCATTCCACGCCAGACACCGCTTTCGTCCCACAACGTCAGCCCTTGCCGCCCACGTCGCGCCCAATCCACCCGCACGCCCCGCTTCTCTCCCTCTTGTACAATGCGTAGCTGCATATTGAGTGAGCGCCGCAACCGCGCCAGCTCTACAGCACTGATTGACGTACCCTCCACCTGCCGGGCGTTGCCGTCCATCCCGGCGCGCAAGTGGTACACCCAAAGCGTGTCACAGCCCCAGCGCGTCACAGCGTCCTGTAGACAACGCAGGGCCAGGGCTTTGGTCTTGAACGCAGCCACCCGATTCTTGTTTGCGCCGGCGTCGTTATCCATCACCGCTTGCGTCACCAGTGGCGCAATGATGGATGTGAGCGAATCAATCACCACAGTTCGCACACCAGCGCCGGGCATATTCGCCGCCAGAAGCTGGGCAATCCGCCCCGCGTCCACGTGATCAGCCGGGTTGCCGCTCACCTCGTACACATCCCCACCGGCCAGCTTCGCCACTTCGCTGAAGCGGTGGTCAGCGTCGATGACCAGCAAGGGCGCGTCCATCACCGCCGCAAAGGTGGACTTGCCGGAGCCCGGGTGGCCAACCAATGCCCAGTGCCGTGGGGGTCGCGCCGTCGTGTCAATCTTCTTGAAAGCCATTTGCTTAAAGTCCTTTCGATGGGCCAATCCCGGCCCGTTGTCGTCAAAGTCTGTCCAGATTTTGTCACACCACACACATACACACACCACGCAGGTATCTATATAGGAAAAAGGTTGGAACACTTGGAACGTTGGAACAAGATTCCCTGTTTCAGCACTGGTTTTTCAGGAGTGAGAGCGCCCCAAAAACGGCCATTTTTCCTGTTCCAACCTCATTCACAAGGTTGGAACAAAAGCCCTCGATTTTGTTCCAACCTGTTCCAACCTTGTTCCAACCTTTTTCCGTAAGTTGGAACAGATTTTCAGGAGTAATTTACTTACTGTTCCAACTGTTCCAACCTTTTTCTATTAAAGTTAAAAAGCGTGGTGTGGTGTGTCGTCTATCTCTGTTTGTCCAACTTTTGCACACACCACGCACAGGGACTCTATAGCAAAGGTTGGCGCGTTGGAACGGTTGGCGCGTCACTCTTGCGCGGCCCGGGTAATACCCGCATAACTCAAATTCCCAAACTTTTGGAATTTGCCATCGAAGCGTCACTCTTGCGGGGGCCGGGTAATACCCGCATAACCCCAACGCAGATTCCCCCCAACATCCCGGCGTTTCTCTTTGCGCAGCCCCAGCCCGGTCAGACTGGTGGAAAGCTGCATAGCCAGACTTTTGTCGTTTCCCTTCATCCCGGCAAAGGTGCGCAGGGTGTCGATAATGGCTGTGGTGTGGGTGTAGAGATTCCCATTATCCGGTTCAATCTGGAAGTACTCTTGAATGTACCCCGCCAGTACATCCTCAACTTCATAGGTCTCCACAATCGCCGCGTGCGCGGCCCGTTCCTCTGGGGTCAATCGCCAGGCTTCACCGCCCCGGTAGAGTGCGAAGGCTTGCGCCCACAATTGATTCACATCCACCGCCCGACTGTATCCCCAATCCAACCGGGTCAGCTTCACCGGCCAGAAGCGCCGGTGTCCGGTGGGGTCCGCCAGGAGAGCGCCCTCAAAGTTCACAGTGCCGATGAACGAAGCCAGCGCCGGTTTCACCAAATCCATTCGCCCATAGACAGGGCGATAGGTGTAGTCTTGCTGGGTAATGAACGCCTTCAACGCTTCCCGGTCTGCCTTGCGCAGAGTTGCGCCCAACTCGCTGACTTCCCATATCCAATGCGTAGTCAACCGCGCTGAATAGTCTTTGTCATCTGGTCGGATCGGCCCCTTATACTGAAAGCCGGGTAGCGGGCAAATCCATTTGGCAAACCAGCTTTTGCCACTGCCTTGCATCCCATCCACAATCAGCATTGGGTTTTGGGCGTTCATCGGGTCATAGACTTTGGCAACCGCACCCACCAGCCAGCGCCGCAGAAAGGCATGGAAAGCCGTTCGTTCTGTTCCGTCATGATAGGTAATGGGGTCGTGTCCATCGGTGAAATATCCGGCCAGCTTGCCGATCTGCTCTTGCCCATCCCACTTCAACCCGGCCAAATACTCTTTCACCGGGTGGAAGCGCCTTTTCGCTGCTTCTGTCTTGAATGCCCGCCGCGCCACATCCGCATTGCGCAGCCCTTGCGCGTGGAGAAGGGAGAGTAGCGTAGCGTCGTGTACATCGGTCAGCCGCTCCCCGTTCACTTCCAGCGTGTCATTCAAATCATTCAACCGGAAAGTGTAGCCCAGGGCCGCCGCCGCTTCAACGTAATCCGTCCACGTCTTGCCGTTGTTCTGGTTCTTCTTGACCGCGTTCACAGCCGGGCGCAACTCTCTGCGTACCCACTCGCTGGGGATACCGCAACTCACCAGTTGCGCGCAGAAGCGTGCGAACCCCGCCGCGTCCAGTTCCGCCAGTTGTGGCACACTGTCCAGAGCGTAGAAGGTCAAATCTTCCCGGTCGTCACCGATGGCCGCCAGACCATCCAACAGGCTTTCCAATGCGGTCTGGGGGATGCACTCCCCCGGCCCATTGCCGTTGACGTAGAGCGCAGGCCCGCCGCTGGGGGGGCGTTGCTTTGCGCCTGCCGGTGGGTCGTCTTCGTCTGCCCAGCGCGCCAGACTGCCCAGCCCCAGCCCGTCGCCAGGCGTGAAACTACGCCACTTCTTCTCACATCCCCCCGGCGCATACTTGCCACTCTGTCGGCTCCAATCATCCCACAGCCCCAGCCCGGTCTCTCCCAGGGCAGAGAGCGCCATCCCCACCTCTACCCACGTCTGATAATCATCCGCCCGGCCAGGGCGCAACCGCTTCAGATTGGCCGCCGCCCGTGTCAGGTCATCGGTGAAGCTGTAGCCGCCCGCCCGCTGGGGTGGCTTCGCCGCTGTCGGTGTCTTCGTCAGCATCGCCAACAGAAAGCCCGGCAAGGCTTGGGGTGGCGTCTGGTGGGGTTCCACTTCCCACCCGTAGCGGTTGCCGTTGGGGTGAATGCTGGGAGCCACAACGATATAGCCGCCCACCCCGCGCACGTCAACGCCCGTGGGCAGCGCCCCCCGCCCGTTGCCCAGGGGATTGTCTTCGGGCTGTTGGTAGAGCAGGTGAAAGCCCCCCGTGCCCGTCTTGGCTGTAGTGGTGGGATGCTCTGCCCGCAACTGTTTCAGCAACGGCCCGCCCCCGTAGCTCTCTTTGTGTACGTCAAAATCCACAACCACCAGCCCCGATGCCCCACAGTTCAGCCCGATATTGGCATCAGGCCATTTGGCCCACCAGCCCCGGATAGTGTCGGCGTCGGTGGTGGCATCCTTCAGCCCGTGCGCGGTGACGGGTGTCTTCTCTCCTGGCTTCAGGGGGAAGACAGACCAGCCCGCTTTGGCGTACCAGAGCGCCGTCTGCAACAAATCCGCCCCTGTCCTTGTCTGCCGTTCGTCCGTCGTCTGTCGTCTGTCGTCTGTTGCCGTTGTCATCCCCTACCCCTCTCCAAATAAAGACGGTTGCGCCGTCTTGACTGCCTGATTGCTCTCCCACACCTATACTTTTCCTATATTCGATTTGTATCATTCACGGTTGCGCCGTCTTGACTGCCTGATTGCTCTCCCACACCGGCGCGGGTGGCTGATTATTCACCCGCCAGTAGGGGAGCGCCAGGGCAACTTGATTCCCGTAGCCCCGGTGCACATCGAAGCTGTGCCGCCAAATCGTATCCAGCGCACAGCCGTAGACGTTCCCCGTCTCACTGTCCGTGACTTCCACAGTCAGCGCCCCGGCGTTCTCTGCATCTTCGATTGTCGAACGGTCAAAGGCAATCGCCCGCGGGCGCGTGAGGAAGTGGACAGACGCCCGTACACTCTTGCGAAAGACGCCGCCCGTCACATAACCAACCGGACGCTCACGCCCACGCACAAAAATAGGGGTATTTTGGGGTTGGCGCGTTGCGCCGCTTTGTGGTATCATCGCAGTTGCCTTTCGTTGATCGTGCTGTCCCTTTTTCGCCGCCGCTACTGCTGCAAACAGTAGCGGTTTTGGTTTCAGGGTCACGCCGGTTGACGGACTTCCACGAATCCGCCATCACTGCCCGTCAAAGCTGGTGTGGCGGATTCGTGTTTGTTGGGGTCGGTCAGTCCCAGAGCCAGACGCAGAAGATAGCGCGCCTGTTCTCGCGGGTGTCTCAAATTCCTCTCTGCATTCATCAGTAGGGCGTCTCTTTCATCCACACTTACCGGAATGCTGATTCGTGTCATCTTCACTGTCAACGCTCCTTTCTCTCTGGAAATGACTTGCTCCATCCTATCGGCGGGCGGGGTGGGCGTCTATACGCTCAGAGTGTATCTCTGAGCGTATCTTCAGAGTACGCGCGTATTCTCTCCGTACCCTCTGCGTTTGGTCTCTATCTGTAGCGCCTTCTCTCCACCCCCAATGCCCCATCGCTCTTGAATGTTGTCCCCGTGTTTCTTGACTGTGTGGGGTGAAATGACAAGCCGCCCGGCTATTCCTTCGTAGTTCATTCCTTCGGCCAAAAGGTGGGCAATCTCTCTTTGTCTTGGGGTCAAAAGTTCATCCCCCTCTGGGATGGGCAGTTCGTCTTTCCCACCTGAAGCCGGAAAATTCGGACCTGCTTCACCCTCGGGGTAATTGTCTGCTTCTGCCTGTAATTCCCCCCGTATCAGTGCTTCCAGCGCGCCCCCCGGCCCAACTACGGGAATCAACTTTTGGGTATCATAGGTAGTATGCCCGGGGTTCCACAGGAGACGCAGGTCAGCAATCATTTCCTCTGCGTTGCCCAGTACATAGACCTTTGCCGTATACAGAGGGACATTCGGTCTCAGCCTTACTTCCCCTGCCAAGAATATTTGCGCAGGAGTTTGCGCCAGGAACAAAAAGCCATTCGCTTCTCTTAGCCTACAGAAAGTCAGCCCGTGCGAATGGCAGAATTCCAGTAGCGCAGAATACTTTTTGTCTATCGGCCCAAAGCCTTCAAAGACAAGAATGCGTGCCCTTATCGCCTGCTTTTTCATCTCCCCATCCTCCTGTGCTCTCAAATGGGATTTGACGCCTTGCCGGTCTGGGGTGTAGACTTCCCCCAGGTACGACAAAGCCGGGCGCACGCCGCCCCGCATCCCATCCGCAGACGCCCACCCGTTCCCGGCAAAAGGTTAGGTGGGCGTCTGCTTTGTCAGGGGATTGTAGCACAGATGTTCCCCCACAGAGAAGGTACTTACGCTTCCTCCACCACAGCGTCAGGGAACGCGTCTGCGTAGCTCTCGGAGTGCTCGGATAGCGGCCCTTCGTACAGACGCCGGGCTTCGTCTTCGTCCACCGGCTCTAACCGGTCCTGTTCACCCTGCCACTGGGTCAGCGACACAGTGAAGTAGCGCCCGCGGGGGGTGCGATACAGAAACGTATTCCGCCCGCTTCGCTCGAAGTTGTGACCGTCCCAATAGCAGTCATGCGCTATCAGCGTTGCTTTGCTCACGCTGTAGCGGATCCCGTCCACAATGCGTGTAAACTTTGTTGGTGCGTTCATCTCTTAGTTGCTCCTTAGATAGTCCAGTATCCCAAACTCAAAATCGGCCAGGTCAACCTTCAGGCCGCCCTTCAATCCCTCTACCCGGTAGCGCAAGCGCATCACCAGCGCCTGGTCTCCGGGTCTCATCGCGTGCTCACTGCGGTCTACAGCCACAGGCACGCCGGCCAGGTCTTGGAGCAGCCGGGCATTCTCCGGGTAGCCGATGCGCGAGACGAACGGACCCACCAGCAGCCAGAGCCGGGCAAACGAGGGGTCAACAACCATATAGCGCCAAGTGCCCGCAGCGCCCGCCGGTATCACAGCAGAGTTGAGCAGATAGCGGGTCATTGCTCCGGCCCTTCCTGGTACAGTTGCGCCGTCTCGGTTGCGCAACGTTCACAAACTGGTAGAATTACCCAATGCCCAGGGTAGCGGTCGGCGATACCGGCCGCAGCAGCAGGGTAGGCATACGCGCCGTAGACGTCCCGCCCGCACGTGTAGCCGCCCGCCCCACAGGGTAGCGGGGTCGCCAGTCTGATAATGCGTACAGTGTCCATCAAAGCCTCCCATCATAAACAGTTACCGTCCGATTGCACCGCACCGCATCGGCCTCAGCGTTGCGCAAATTAGGAATGTTCAGCGAGTTTGCCTGAGCGACGGCCAGCAGCGCCGCCCGAAAACCTGCCCGATAGACTTCATCGGCCCGGTCTCTGGACGGTATGCGCTCGTTGACGGTCAGGACCGCCAACAATTGTGCTTCCAAGTCACCTTTGAGTACGATTTGTGATTGCACTCTCATCGCTTATCCCTCTCTCTCTGCCCAGTCGGGCGCGCTGTGGGTCTCGCGGTCATCCCAGCGCGCCGGCATTTGCCCGCCGTGCGCCGGGTTGTTGGCCCAGGTCACGTTACGTCCGTCTACGGTGTCCATAATCACAGGAACGCCCGCCCGGTAGAGCAGGTATTCCGCCCAGCGCGCTTGACGGGTCAGAACGTGAAACCAAATCTCGGTGTCGTTGAATCCGTGCGCGTATGTGTAGATGTGATAGCTTTCCAACAGTCGTTTTGTATCGCCTGCATTCCAGAATTGCACGCCCGGATTTTCTTCCCACCAGTCAGATTGTGGGTGAGGGAGTGCTATCCGGTGGCCCACTATATCCCCGGCCAGTGTGCCACGTATCCAACCTTCCACCAGGTCAATCAAATTCAGCGGTCCCGCTATTGCGTCCCACCACGGCGCGGCCATAATTTCTACTCCCTTCTGTGTGTACCAGATAGGCCCACAATAGGCCCATCACCAGCCCTACCCCCGTTCAACGCATACCCCCCCGACTACCCCCCGCCCGTGTACGGTGCATTTTCGGCTGTACTGCCCAGGCCATTCCCCCCGGCCCAGCGTTGCCTGTGACGCCGCCCGGCCCAGGCTTCACCGTTCCGCCCGGCCCACCTGTCACCGACTGCGAAAAGTTCGCCACGTTTCCGGGTGAAGCTCCGCATACGCCGCCGCCTCTGCCAGCCGGGTGATGATAGTTCGTGCGTCAACATCGGTGAACAAATCGCCGTCGTGTACCCCGGCCAGCATAGCCAGCGCCCGCGCCCACCCCCAGCGCCGTTCGCCCATGCCCAGCGTCTCTTTGGCTTGCCGTCTGGACGGCTGTAGGCCCGCACACTGCATCGTGTACAGCCCTTTGGCGTCCAGTTCCGCCCGTTCTGCCAGCCAGGAATAGGTAGGCTTTTGCCGTCGCACAGAGCGCCGCAGCTTGTCCACTTCCAGCCGGTTCTGGGCAAGGGTAGCAGCCATCCGGGAAAGTTTGGCGTTTAGCGCCAGGTTCTCCCGTTGCAAATCTTCAATTGTCAGCGCGCCCAGGTCAGCGTCCCGGTAGCCATTCAGGACTTTACTCAGTAGGTTTGTCATCACTCACCCCCAGATATTGCGCCCGTGCGATTTGCAGATAGGTTGTGAGCGCCATCTTCTTCAGTTCGTGGGTCTGGTCGAGTTCCTTTTCTCGCAGGTCTGCGGCTGTGTCTACCCGGTGACGCTCCAGCCCGTTGCGGCTGTGGTCGAATTCATCCCGGTTCATTTTGAGATAGGTGAAGGCCGTCAACCCAGCAAACATCACCAGCAGCCAGGGCCAGGTCATCCCCAGCAGCCAGACAATGCCCCCGGCCAGAATCAGCCAAACCGCCGTGAAGGGTAGCAGTCGTATTACCTGCCCCTTTGCCCGGCTAACCGGTGTGGCGTACTCCTCGGAGCCGCCCACAGCGTAGAGCGCCGGGTCAACCGTGACCAGCGCGCCGCCGCCCACTTGCCCCACATCGCCCCCGGCCAGCCGTTCAATCGGAAACTGAATGTTGTCTCCCGGTAGCCAGCGCGTGGCCGGCCCGCTCACTTCTTGCCGCTGTACAATCTCTGCCTTGCCCGTCGTCTGTCGTCTGTTCATTGCTTGCCGTCCTTTCGTTTGTGAACGCACAGGACGCCCGTAGCGCCCCGATAATGCCCATTGCCGTAGTTCTACCCCTGTCAGAATTCCAGCCCTTCCACGTCTGCCAGGCTGAAGTCAAAGAACAAAGAGAGCTGCCCGCTGTGGTTGCCGTTGCAGAGTGGACAGAGTTTCGGCCCACTCTTACGCCGCTTCAACTGGCGTTCCTTGCCCCGGTCGCCCTGCCACGTGCGCACCAGCACAAAGTCAATCCCCCTTTCTTTCGCCACTTCGCACAGCCGACTACCTGCCCCGGCCCGATGCTCTGCCAGACGCCGGGTCAGGTCTTCGGTGCTGCCCAGATAGTGCTGTGCTGTGTGGTCTGGGCTGATTGGTTCGCTGAAGTGAAGCAGATAGACGCACATCGTTTTCCCCTTTCATCCTTTGAGATTGTCCACAACGCCGTACTTGCCGCTGGCCGTGCGCAGGTCATCTTCCACCAGCGCCAGATAGCGGTTCACTACTTCCAAACTGGAATGGCCCAAGAGCCTTTGCAGGGTGGCAACGTCCATCCCGTTGCGCAGACTGTTCACTGCAAAAGCCCGCCTGAATTCGTGCATCCCCGGTTCATCCACCCCGGCCCGCAACGCCGCCCGTCGCACCACTTGCCGGATTCCGGCTTTCGTGAGCCGTTCCCCATCCCGCTTCACCCACAGGGCCAGGTCATTGTCCAGACTTTCCCGGTGGCGATAGTAGGCCAACAATGCACGCCGGGTCTTTGCGCCGATGAAGACGGCCCGCCCCTTGCGCCCCTTGCCCATCCTCACTATCACCTGCCCGCTGTTGGCGTCCACATCGCCCAGGGCCAGGTCTGTCAATTCTTGGTGTCTGATTCCCGTATCCAGCAGGAGCATAAGCAAGGCCCGGTCTCGGTCGCCGTTGAAGGTACGGCGCGGGCAGGCGTCTACCATTGCCTGAAAATGGGAGAGGGAGAGAGGGTCCAGCCGTTCTTGTGGCCGTTTGGGTGCTTTGACTTTTGCCAGGGGATTCCAGTTGGCAGGCGTGTATTCTTCCCCATACCAGCGCAAGAAGGCTTTGACGCCGGTAAAGAGGGTCACGACGCCGCCCGGTGTGTGTCCACGTTCGGACAAGTGGACAATGAAGCGCCGCACGTGGGCAGGGGTCACGTCTTCAATTTGGGTGACATTTTGGGTCAGCAAGTAGTCACGCCACATAGCCACGCAGCGCCGATACCAGCGCAACGTCGAAGGGGTCTGGTTGCGTGCTTGCCGGTCTAAGAGGAAGTCAGAAATTGCCAGTGACAGCGGGTCATTTGTGAGGGTAGGCATAAAAAAGCGCTCCGTGTAACCACTAGATGTAGTAGTTACACGGAGCGCAGGTACTGCACTTCGTATCCAGAGCGCCCCCTGTAGGATTCGAACCTACGGCCAGCGGTTTAGAAGACCGCTGCTCTATCCCCTGAGCTAAGG